>JAQBZS010000598.1 GCA_027622115.1 Planctomycetota bacterium
TGACCCCCAAGTTCTCTACTGACGCGTTTTTCGAAGGCATGCCGAATCAACGACATCGCCCGAAATTCCAATCACGAAACACGCGAGTTGATTTGAACGCAGAGCCAGTCCCACGCTCTGGCGAGCGTGGCTACGGAAGTAGTACGAGATGACTTAGTCCGACGGAGCCACCGATTGCTGTTGTTGTTCGTGTTGGTGAGCGTGACCCGGTTCCAGCAAACGAATGCCGTACGCCAGTCCGATCCCGAGCAGTAGGGCGATCGTCAGCGGAATGCGGTTGTGCGAGTGGAATTGGATTTCCGGCAGCAAATCGCCCAAGGAAATGCACAAGAAAACGCCGGCTGAAAATGCCAAAGCACATCCGACAATTGCGGACTGCGACCCGGAGTAGTGCCGGAGTCCGAAGAAGAACAAGGCGGCTCCAAGCGGGCACATCATTGCAAATCCGCAATTCACGGCGGTGCGCCACGTCGCCGACCACCCGCCCACTTTCATCAATGATGTGATCGAAACCGCGTCCAGCGGCTTGTGCAGCAAGATGGCGGCAAACGTGCCGATGCCGAACAGCCCTCCATAGACGCCGTGACTGGCATCGGCCTGAATGCTCGCGGCCAACGCCAGCCCATCGATCAGGGTGTGAACGCTCAGACCGAAAAACACACCGACCCAGCTCAAGTGATGCGCGGTGGCTCGTGCGTCCTGGTGTTCCAGCGGCGAGTGATCGTGATCGCAATCGTCATCGTGATCGTGCATGTGCCCGTGGCTGTGAGCGCTGGGTTCCTCGGCGGCTCCGTGTTGATGGAAATGGAACATCCGCAACAGCACGAACATCGTCACCAAGCCGATCATCGCCCACCAAACCACTCGATCGACCGCACCCGCTCCCAACTCCAGCACCGCATGCGGAAGGAGATGGAACATGCCGATTCCAAGCATCAGGCCTCCGACGAGGCTCGTGATCAATTCCATACGAGCATGCGTCAACGTCACGAGTGACGTCAGCCAACCCCCGCCGATCGATCCCCCGATAATCAGTACGCAATAACAGACCGTCAGCATGACGAGGTCTCTCGACCACGCGGAATTATCCAGTTTGACCGCATGTTCGAGTCGCGGATTCGCGGCGGCGTCGGCCTGAGCACTCGGTGTCGTGGCGGCGTTCGCGTTCGTTTGGGGTTGTTGGCCATACGCGATCGCTTCGCATGCCATCACGGCCATGACGATCAACGTTGCAAGTCGTGCGGATTGGAACGTTGAGTCTCGCATGGTCCTGTCTTGGAAAGGTTTCCGGGTGAGGATGGAAAGGGTCGGGTGGTTCAAACAACACGGCTTACCTGAACCGACACCGAACTGACGATTGTTCCTGCCCAAGATGCGTCCGGCCCGATCAGCAAAGATCCGCGAGTTGTAACACGATTGGATCCCGGCGGCACTCATGGCCTGCCGGACGTCGTCCGTGCAAAAACATGGTGGGTCTGCAAGATTATGGCTTCCGCGACAGTTCGCGTTTCGACCCGATATGTCTTTCCCGTAGGCGATCATTCATGGCGAAACGAACTCGCCCCACTTTGGCCGAAATTCGCGAAGCACACGCTCGAATTCGACCACATATCCACTGCACGCCGGTCGTGACGTGCGAAACGCTCGACCGCATGACGGGCTGCGAATTGCACTTCAAGTGCGAGAATCTGCAAAAGGCAGGGGCCTTCAAGTCACGGGGTGCCTGCAACGCCGTGCTGTGTCTCTCGGACGCTGAAGCCGCTCACGGCGTGGTGACGCATTCGTCGGGAAATCACGCGGCCGCTTTGGCGCGAGCGGCGAGGATTCGCGGGATTGAGGCCCACATCGTGATGCCGTCCAACTCGCCGGACGTGAAGGTGGAAGCGGTGCGTGGATACGGTGGGCGGATCATTTTTTGCGAACCCAACCAGCCCGCTCGCGAAGCCACGGCCTCGCGTGTGCAACTCGAAACCGGCGCAACGATGATCCATCCCTACGACGACGTCCGCATCATCGCCGGGCAGGGGACAGCCGTCATCGAACTGTTGGAAGACGTGCCGTCGTTGGATGCGGTGATGACACCCGTGGGCGGCGGCGGGCTATTGTCGGGAACTCTCATCGCGGGGAAGGGCATCAATCCGGCGCTCAGAATCGTCGCCGCAGAACCGGCCAATGCCGACGACTCGTTCCAAGGATGGAAACGCGGGCAATACGTTCCGTCGGAAAGCCCCGACACCATCGCGGACGGCCTCAAAACGGGACTCGGAAAACTCACGCTGCCGATCATTCACGAACTAGTGGACGACATTTTGCTGGCCAAGGAAAATGCGATCCGCGAGGCCTTATTGCTGATCCTGGAACGCGCCAAATTGGTGATCGAGCCGTCCTCGGCCGTCCCGCTGGCGGCTCTATTGACGAACGAGCACGGCCTCGCGGGACAGCGGATCGGCATCATTCTCTCCGGCGGCAACATCGATTTACGCAACTTCCGCTTTGCGTAGGATGCACGCAGATGAGGGTCTTTCCCATCGGGCAAGATGGTCAGGAAATTGGACGGATCAGTCGGATCGGACAGATCAGTCCGATCAATTGCCCAAGTTGCGGCCTGTTCCTTCCTTTTGGGGTCCGGCTCGTCCTGGTTCGGAAGCGGTGCTATCGGATCCGCTTCCTCACAGGCGAGGCTCGACGGGAAAGTCCCTCCAACTCACAAGCGAAACGATGCGTAAGGTCAAACACCACACCGACATCTGACGATCCGGCGGTGTGAACTGCATCTTGCCGCTCCTTGGGGAATGAGATAGCATCGGCGACGCTTGGATCTTTGCGTGTTGCCGTTCAGGAACGCGCGGACGACAAGTGCAAGTCCGATTCAAATCAGGCCAATCTCCACTCCTCTCCTCGACAGCTCCATTGCGTTTCAAATGCAATGAATGTCGAAGACTCGCAGGCCGAGTCACCTCGTACGGCCAACTCACCTTCCTGTTAGCTTTCCGATTCGTCGGCGTCGATCGCGAAGTCCGAACGGATTGCCGGTTGGGCCGTTTTCCGCCACACATCAATTATCAAGTGAGCACAGTCCATGAAGTTTCGGAATCCCTCCCGAGCTGCGATTGCATTGACTTGTGGGATGCTCGTGCTGGCAGCCACGACATTTTCCGCGCAGCAGCTCATCAAGGCCGCCAATAGTGATTCGGTCACGGCGCAAATGGTTTGCAAGCTGGTCGTCGCGAAACACATCAGCCGTTCAAAAATCAACGACGATATTTCGGCTCGACTGTTGAAACGCTTCTTGGAAACCTTGGACCCGCAGAAGTACTACTTCACGCAGGACGACGTCGACACGTTCTCAAAGCAAAAGTTGACGCTGGACGATTCCCTGTTGGAAGGCAACGTTGACTTCGCCTACGAAGTTTTCGACCTGTACCTCAAGCGGCTTGACGCGCGCATGAAGCTCGCCGCCGAACTGATCGACGCCGACCATGATTTCACCATCGACGAAGAAATGCTGTTCAACGGCAAGGACCTGGCATGGTCCAAATCCGACAAAGAGATTCGAGAACGCTGGCGGATGCGAATTAAATACGACCTGTTGACCAAAAAACTCGAAGACGCCGACATGGCGGAAGCGCGCAAGCAATTGCACAAACGCTATTACAACATTCGCCGCATGATGCATCAGACCGAGGACTTCGAAAAACTTGAGATGTACTTGTCGTCGTTGACGCACTGCTTCGATCCGCATTCCAGCTACATGTCTCCACAGACATTGGAAGATTTCCGGATCATTATGGCCCAGCAGTTGGAAGGCATTGGAGCCGCTTTGCGATCCGAAGACGGCTTCACCCGAGTCGTCAGCATTGTCAAAGGTGGTGCGGCCGAGAAAGACGGTCGCTTGAAAGTCGACGACAAGATCGTGGGCGTCGACAAGGGCGACGGCGAACTGGTCGATGTCATCGAGATGAAGCTCAGCCGCGTGGTGCGTTTGATTCGCGGAGCGAAGGGCACGAAAGTGCGGTTGCAAGTGAAGAAGCCCGCCGGAAAACTCGAAATCTACGAACTAACGCGGCAGAACATCGAACTGACCTCGTCTCGCGTCAAGTACAAGATCATTGATGCGGGCAAGCGAATCGACGGAACGAACGGCCGAATCGCGGTCATCAACATCCCGTCGTTCTATCGGGACTTTGCCGGTGCTCAGCGAGGCTTGCCGAATTTCACCAGCACAGCTCGCGACGTTAAACAAGCCCTCACGGACATCGACACGGAAGGCGGAGCCGATTCTTACGTGATCGACTTGCGAAGTAACGGCGGCGGGGCGTTGAGCGAAGCCATCGAGGTTTCCGGACTCTTTATCAAGGATGGCCCGGTCGTTCAGATCAAAGAGCCGAACGGCAGCGTCCGGTCACACAACGATGAGGATGGCGGATTCATTGCCACGGACAAGCCGCTGGTGGTGCTGTGCAGTCGCATGTCGGCTTCGGCGTCCGAGATTTTTGCCGGGGTGATCAAGGATTATCGACGAGGCATCATCGTGGGCGACCAGACCACGCACGGCAAAGGCACCGTGCAAAACGTGATGCCGGTCAGCCAACGATTGATTCCGTTTCGACCGCCAGAAAATCGGGGCGCATTGAAACTGACAATCAATCAGTTCTATCGCGTCAACGGCGACAGCACGCAGAACAAAGGCGTGGAGTCCGATGTCGTCCTGCCGTCGCTGGTGGACCACATGGATATCGGCGAGTCTTCGTTGGACAACGCGTTGCCGTTCGACCAAATCAAGAAGGCGGACTTTCAAGCGTTGGGACTTGTCGATGCGAAGGTCGTCGCGGCACTGCAACAATCCAGTAGCAAACGGGTCAAAGCCGATAAGGAGTTCATGGAAGCTCAAGGAGCGATCGACCGCTACGTCGCTCGCAAGGATCGCAAGACGGTTTCACTGAACGAAGCAACGTTGCGGAAAGAACGCGAAGCCGACAAGAACCTCGAAAAGGACGACCCGGAGAAGCTGGCGGATCCCGAAAACGAAGACATCTTTCCCGATGGCTCGTATAACGACGAAATCTTGCGGATTACGCTCGATTACGGTGATCTCTTGAAGAATCAAAAGACTGCCGGCAACTGATCTCAGCCGCCAATCGATTCTCATCCAAGAAAAAGCCACCACGTTTCACGTGGTGGCTTTTCTAGAAGCTATCTGAAAAAGGGGTCTGAGCGCGGCTCGTTTAACCGCACGCCGTAGGCACGCGCGTTGGAGGACACGTGACGTGTTTTTGATGTCGAGGAAGTCCAAAAGCATCTTTGACGTCCTCCAACGCGCG
>JAQBZS010000599.1 GCA_027622115.1 Planctomycetota bacterium
CGACGCAGGGTCGGTGGAGAGCACATAGAATCCGGTAGACTCAGGAACTTTGAACCACCCGACCCCAGCCTCCATAGCACGAAACCTGCACGAAAGAATTCGACAGTTAAGAGCCAATTTTCAACACCCTGCCCTACTGCACTTCAACGAAAACGGATTTAGGAATCCCCATGGAACGACCGCAGAAATCGAAGCGAAACTGGTTATGGACCATCGCGTCCGGCCTGATCGGCGGTGTCCTGTTATTTCTCGCCACCCCGTATCTCGTGGGCCCGCCGGTTCCAAGCCGAATTGTGATTGCCACGGGCAGTTCAACCGGTGTCTATCACGCGGTCGCCAAACGCTATCAGGGAATCCTGGCCCGCAACGGCATCGAACTCGAAATCCGAGAGACAGCAGGGTCCATCGAAAACCTGCAATTGTTGCACGAGAAGGATGGCGACGTGACGCTGGGAATCGTGCAGGGTGGAACCAGTGCTTCCCACGAAGACAGCGAACTGTCGTCCTTGGCAAGCCTCTATTTGGAACCCATTTGGATCTTCTACCGAGCGGATGTCGGCAAGTTGGAACGGCTCGACGACTTACGCGGTCGCCGAGTCGGTGTCGGTCCGGTCGGCAGCGGCACGCGTGCCATTGCTTTGGAATGGTTGCACGAGAACGGCTTGATCGCGGCTCCGAGCGAAAACGCCAAACCCAAAAGCGTGGGGACAAACGGCATTGAACTGCACCCCATGACCGGACAAGCAGCCGCCGACGCTTTACAGCGCAAGGATTTGGACGCCGCATTCTTCGTGATCGGTCCCACCGCGCCGGTGATCGCCAAGCTGGTGCGATTGCCTGGTGTCGAATTGATGGGTGTTCGTCGCACCAAAGCTTACGAGACCAAATATCGTTACTTGAAATCGGTGACCTGCACGGAAGGCATGCTGAGTCTCGAAGAAAACCTGCCGCCGCGAGACGTCACTTTATTGGCCGCCACGGCCAGTCTGGTGAGTCGCAACGACCTGCATCCATCGTTGGTTCCGCTGCTCCTCCAAGCGGCGACCGAGGTCCATGAGGATGGTGGATTCTTCGAAGCCCCGCGGCAATTCCCGTCGGCACTAGGAGTCGACCTGGTGATCAATCCCGCTGCCAAGCGATACCACAAGAACGGGCCGTCATTCCTCTATCGCTATCTCCCGTTTCACATTGCCGGCTGGCTCGACCGCGTGAAATTCTTATTGGCACCACTGGTCATGCTCTTTCTGCCGTTCGCCAAGGCCTTTCCACCGATCTATCGCTGGCGAATCCGCTCCAAAATTTACCGTTGGTATTTGGTCTTGCGGGAAATCGATCAGAAGCTCCAAGACGGCGCGAGCAACGACGCTGGGCCTGCCGACTACACCGAGGACATAAAGCGTCTCGAAAACCTGGAAACGGAATTGGCGGAAGTCTCCGTGCCGCTCTCGTACATGGAAGAGTTCTACAATCTCAGATTGCACGTCAACTACGTCGTGAATTTGCTGACCGAACGACAGAAACACCACGGCGGCAGTTAGTAGCCGCCCATTTCACGCAGGTATCGCATCGCGATCTTCTCTTCTTCCGAAGTGAGCCGCTCTTCCTGTTGCGCCTTTTGGCCACTTCGTTGCTTGGCCAACTGGCGTTCCGCGTTGCGTTCGCGTCGAATTCGATCGGCCATTTCGCGTTCAAGTCCCGCCTTTTCAAGCAATCCGCGAGCCAACGGGTCTTCCTCTTCCGGCGGCGCGGCGTCACGTGGCGGCGTGTATGCAATCTCGTACCGATGCTTGGCGACAAACAACACGTCGCCCGGCAGCAGGCACTTCGTCTCACAGGACTCGCCATTGACCTTGATGCCGTTGCGGCTGCCTAAATCGCGGACAAACCAATAGCCGTTCACGATTTTCAACTCGCAATGGTGCGACGACACATTCGGAAACCGCAACGTCACATCGCAACTTGTGCGACGACCCACGAGCAGTTTCTCTTTGAGGAGTGGAATCGCATCACCACCTCCACAAGGCGTCAATTCTCCAAACATAATCTCTCGGCATGATTCTTGGTGCGGGACGATTGGACAAGTTACGACTAGCAGGCCCGCGATGTTGGACGACGCAAACCGGGGAAACTCACTGAGGCTGGTCCCGTTGCGAAGTGGTGAATGTGGTGGCCTTTGAATCTATCCATGATGCGACGCGTCGTCAATTTCTCATGCGGTCTTCCCTGCCGGTGCGCTTGCGATTTCAGTCACGAAGCGACCTTTTTGGAGCAGAAGGGTTCAATCCATGTCGAACCAACGATCGCTGGCGTCTCGTAAGCTGATCATCGGCATGATGCTCGCCCTGGGCGTATCGCAGGCTGCCGCGGACGAACCCGAGCGCACCGCTGAGGAGTGGATTCGCGTGTGGGACGCGGGCAAATTTGGCGAATCGCAAAACGCGAAGAAGACGCTGGGTTATCGACAATGAAAGTTCAGGACCAGGCAGGGCGAACTGATGTTCAATAGTGCAGGAAAAGTTTGTGCCGACCCTCTTCGCTGGCAGCCTGCCGCCCGATGTCCAATACTGGGCGTCAACTCGACAACACATCAACCGCCCCGGACATTCAAACAACAAATGAGCGCCATCGATCTTCCTCGCGCCGTCGACTGGGCCGAACGCACCGGCGATCGACTCAACCCGATCCTGGTCAAAGAGACGCGGCAGTCGCTCAAAAGCCGGCAGTTCGTGATTTCCTTCATGTTGCTGCTGGTGGCCGCGTGGCTCGTGTCCTCGCTGGGGATGTTGCTCGCGGGGAATCGCGTGCAGTACGGCTCGATCGCGATGGTGTTTTTCGTGGGCTATTTCTGCGTGCTCGATTTCGCCGTGTTGGTGATCGTGCCCTATTCCGCTTTTCGCAGTTTGCTCAGCGAAACCGAACAAAACACGTTTGATCTCTTGAGCATCACCACGCTCACACCCAGCCAAATCGTGTCGGGGAAGCTGTCGAGCGCGATCACTCAAGTCTTCATTTACTTTTCGGCGATCGCACCATTCGTGGCATTCACGTCGCTGTTGCAGGGTTTCGACTTGCCCAATGTCATTTTCCTGCTGGGCGTGATCTTCATCCTGTCGATGGGGACTTCGATGCTCGCACTGATGCTGGCCACGTTTGCCCGGCAGAAACAGTGGCAAGTCCTCACGTCGTTGTTCTTGTTGGGCGGCTTGGTTTGGATCTCGATCGGCATGATGGCTGCGGCGGTCGAAATGCAAACCGAAAACATTCCGTTCGACAACGTCGAGTTTTGGGCGATCGGCGGCATCATCCTGACGGGCTTCTTGAGCTATTTCGTACTCGCGCAGCAAATCGCGACCAGCCAACTCACATTCGAGGCTGGGAATCGGAGCACCGGAATCCGCGTCGTGATGCTGGCCCAGTTCATTCTGTTTTGGGCGATTGCGTTTGGCTTCGCCTACTTCAGACCGCGGTGGGTCGACATGGAAGCCCTAACGATTCTTACGGTGATCGCCACGTTCCATTTGACGGCCGTCGGCTTATTCATGGGCACTGAAGGCGACTACATCTCCCGCCGACTTCGTCGCGACTTGCCGGAAAGCCGAGTCATCCGGTTACTGATCTCGCCACTGTTGCCCGGTGGCAGTCGAGGCTACCTGTACTTCGTAACGCAGGTGATCGTCATGTGGTGGGTGGTCTGTGTCGGCGCGCCGGCGTGGGGATTGCCGGGAAAGTCGATTCATATCCCGACGTATGTCGGGAACGTGTTCGCGTTGAATGTTCGCGAATGGCCCACACCGTTGATCTACGCCACCGGGTGTGCGTGTTACTTGTTGATCTATCTTGGGATTGGGAATTGGCTCAGCCGCTGGTGCATGAGCATTTCGCCGATGATTCGGCCGGTCCACACGCGAGTGTTTACGATCTTGATCACGGTCTCCGGCGTGATGCTGCCCGCGATTCTGCGAGTGACTGAGTTTGTGAAGCCGAATTCGCCGCCATCGATTTTGGAGCTGCCGAGTCCCTACATGATGGCTTCGTTTCGAATGGGCAACGCCAATTACAACGTTCACATGTTGTTGCTGATGATTGCCGCCGCCTTCTTCACGGCGGTGAATGTTCGGGCGATGTATCGCGGGGTCGACACGATCGTGAACTCCGACATCGTCAGCAACAGTCGCCCAGGAACGTTGGGACGCGAGTCATGACGGCTGCCGACTTGCCGGCCATTCTCGGCGGTTCCCCAGCATTTCCAGCCGGTGCGCCGCGTTGGCCGCCGGATGATCCGCACGTCCGAGCGGCTTTGGATCGAGCGGCGGCGGACGGAACCTGGGGAGTTTATCACGGCCCGCACTGCGAAGCTTTGAAACAGTCGTTGGCTGAATACCACGCGGTCGAATTCGTGGAATTGTGTTGCAGTGGCACGGCCGCGATCGAACTGGCGCTTCGCGGGCTGCGTATCGTGGACGGCGACGAAGTCATCATGGCGGCCTATGACTTCAAAGCCAACTTCCAAAACGTGCTCGTGGTTGGAGCCACGCCGGTGCTTGTCGATCTCCGATCCGACGACCGGCAAATGGATCTCAAGCAACTGGATGCCGCCAGGACTGAGCAAACGAAAGTCGTGATCGCGTCACACCTGCACGGCGGACTTGTCGACATGCCGAACCTGATGGCGTGGGCCGGCCAACATGGGATCGCCGTGATTGAAGATGCGTGCCAGTGTCCCGGCGCTATGATCGCGGGTCGCAAGGCCGGCATGTGGGGTGATGTCGGAGCCCATAGTTTCGGAGGCAGCAAGCTCCTCACGGCTGGACGCGGTGGTGCCGTCATGACCAACGACTCGGCCATTCACCAGCGAATTCGCCTCTACGTGGCACGAGGCAACGACGCGTATCCGCTATCGGAACTCCAAGCAATCGTGCTGGCTCCGCAACTGACTTTCCTGGATGAACGGAACGTCGCCCGGACCCGCAACGCGCGAGCACTTGCCAAGCACTTATCGGCCACGGGACTCACGGCCTTCGCGCAGGCGAGCGAGAATTCGCCAGCGTACTACAAGCTCGGGCTGATGTACGATCCCGCGGCATTCAGCGGATTGCCACGCGAAAGATTCGTCGACGCGATTCAAGCGGAGGGCATCGCCATGTCGGCAGGATTTCGCGCATTGCATCGCATTCACAGCAAGCGGCGATTTCGACAGGTCGGAGACTTGCCGTTCGCCAATGACACCGACGAGCGCATCATCACGTTGCACCATCCGATTCTCGGCGGGGATGACACCGACCTAACCAGCATCGCCAACGCCGTTGAACGGATC
>JAQBZS010000600.1 GCA_027622115.1 Planctomycetota bacterium
CCAGCGGCCTTGATGGAGGTCGACAATCGATTGCGCCGCTTCAATGCCCATGTCCATTTGAGCCAACGTTTCCTCGGTCGCTTTGTGCGGCGTCAACACGACGTTGTCGAGTTTGAGCAAGGGGTTGTCCGGACGAATCGGCTCGATCTCGAACACGTCGAGTCCCGCCGCCGAGAGTGGTCCGGATCGAAGCGCCTCCACCAAATCGGCTTCCACCACCAGACCGCCGCGCGACGTGTTGATCAACACGCTGCCTGCTTTCATCTTGCGAAAGGCGTCTCGATTGAACAGCCCGCGCGTGCTTTCCATCATCGGTGCATGGACGCTCACGATATCGGAAGTGGCCAGCAGCGTGTCGAAATCCACCAATTCGACATTGTGCTCGGCGGCAAATTGCGGATCGGCCAACGGATCGAATGCCAGCACCTTCATGCGAAACGCCTGTGCTCGCGGCACCACACTGCGTCCGATACGTCCCAGGCCGACCAAGCCCAGCGTGCGGCCTCGCAACGGAGCACTGACCGGGGCGTCCCAAGTGCCGCTGCGGATCAGCCGGTCGTGATGCACGACGTTTCGCGAGACCGCCAACATCAACATCAATGTTTGCTCCGCAACGGCTTCGTGATTGGCCGTGGGCGTGATGGTGACGGCGACCTTGTGACGAGTCGCGGCAGGAATGTCGATGCGGTCGTACCCCACGCCCGATCGAGCGATGACTCGCAGTTCGGGCAGTGACTCGATGACACGCGGCGTCATGATCTCGCCACCGGCGAGGATTGCGGAGACACCTTGGAGCACGCGGATCGTTTCGTCTTCGTCACGACCTCGTGTGAACGATGAGTCCGCAGGATACACGACTTCGAATCCGGCATCCTTGAAAATGCGAACAAACTGCGCGTCCGTCTGTGGAATCAGTGCAACGGGAGAGATCATGACTCTGGGCACGAATTGTTTTTTCTAAAGTGGAGCACATTGCGAAACTGAAACGGTGATTGGCGGAGTCTATTCATATCCCGATGCGCGAGGCTACGGCGGCCGTTGGGACTTCTTCGAACGGAAGACGGTTCAATTCACGCCTGACGAGGGCTGCAATCGGCGTTGCAATAACTGTGCTTCTTCCAACAAATCCGTGTTGTGAGGTTCGTTCGCCAGTTCGCGGCGGACCTCCTGCAATCGAACCGCCCATTGGCCAAGTTGTCGGCTACGTTGAAAGTGCAAATCGGACTGCGAAGTTTGGCCGAGTTGCTGATAGGCCTGTGCCAGTTTGAAGTGGGCTTCCTTATTGTTGGGCGTCATCCGCAGCACGGCCTCAAAATCTTCGGCGGCGGCGGTGAATTCCTGGAGATCGAAACGCAACACCCCCCGCATGAACAAGGCGACGTGTGATCCCGCTTCGACGTCGAGGATGCGTTTGACTTCAGTCAGTCCCGCCTGAAACTCACCTTCAAGTCGCAGCAATCGAGCGTTACGCAAACCGAAACTTGGATTCCAATCCGTCCGCTGGTCGATCCACTCCAGTTCGCCCCGAGCGGCCGCGGCATCTCCGCTGTCGAGCAACGCGGTCAGCAAACTGTTGCGGATGCGCGGTTCAACGTCGGCGGTCGGCTGCATTCTCAACGCCGTCCGCAACGCCGCCGCCGCGAGCGCCGATTCACGGCTCGCCAGCAACACTTCTCCGCGCATGATCCAGGCTTCCGGGTTGTCGACCTCAAGTCGCTGCCATTCGTCGCACCACCTGAGCGCTTCGCTCGTATCGCCAAGCTCCTGTTGCACAGCAATCATCAGCTTGATCGTCTGCGCGTTCGGGGACGCTTTCACGGCAGCCTCGACCGCGAGTCTCGCCAGCAGGGTTTGGCCGGATTTCCGGGCGTCTTCCACCAAGGCCAGTAAGTCGTCAACGCGGTATTGCGACGTGTCCTGAATTGCGGCAAAGCTGCCGAGCGCTTCGGTCCAGCGGCCGAGTCGTCCCAGTGCCCGAGTACGCAACAAGGCTGCATCGGCCGATTGATGATCGGAAACCACCCACGCGTCTTCAGCCAGTTGGAGAGCCAGCCGTGGGTTGATCGCAATTTCCGCGCGAGCCGATTCCAACAGCCGCTCAACTCGTCCGGCGTACCATACGCCGACACCGATTCCCGCCAAAAGCAGGACTCCGGCGAATATCCAAGATCGCCTCCATCTCCGAGATCGAGACGGCGCGGCGTCAGCTTGGTGTACAGTTTCCGAGGGCGCTGGTGACACCTGATCGAATCCTCGGGGAAATGGGGGGTGACCAACGCAGCTTGCGACCGAGGGCAGCCACCGTCGCCCGATGGTAATTGACGATGTCGGTGACCACCGGGGCGTTGAACCGTTCGTCACCCTCCACGATTTGCGTTGCCGCAATCACTGCACCCAGCGCACTTTCATGCCGGGCAAGTAACTCAAGTCCGGCGGAACAGAAATCTCTGTTCGGATTTCTGGTGAAATCCACTACTCCGTGCAATACCTGACCGATCGCGTGGGCATAGCCAGTCCACGAGCAAGTCGTCTTCCGAATGGACACAAACGCCAGATCGGATCGCCTCAGCCCGCCGTCGATTTGCGAGTCAACAATGAAACAACGATCAGCGTCAGGAATCCCAGCGGAATCGTGACGATGCCGGGCTGGCTGAATGGCACCCACGCATCCTCGGCTTTCAAGCCATAGACTTTGCTGAACGTGTCGCCGCTCAACAAAATCCATCCCAGCGAGCTGACCATCCCCACGACAATCGCTGTCGTGATGCCCTGTTTTGTGGTGCCTTTCCAGAACAGCAGCATGATCAACGCCGGTAGATTCGCCGACGCCGCCACGCTGAAAGCCCAGCCGACCAAGTAGCTCACGTTCATCTTTTCGAACAGGATGCCCAGTACAATCGCGATGCAGCCCACGACCACCGACGTAATCTTGGCGACTCGGACTTTTTGCAGATCGTCCAACTTCACGTTGAACGAATTCACCAGCAAGTCGTGAGTCACGGCACCGGCCGAAGCCAGGATCAACCCGCTCACCGTGCCGAGCACCGTGGTAAACGCAATGGCCGAGATCGCCGCGAACAGCCATTCCGACATGCTGCGAGCCAGCAACGGCGCCGCCATATTGCTGTTGGTGACATCCAACGCCCCGCTGGTCATCGCTCCGAGCCCCATATACAGGGACAGCACGTAAAAGAACCCGATACTCGCGATACCCACGATTGTGCTCTTGCGGGCGCTGGCTTCGTCCTTGACCGTGTAGTATCGAATCAGAATATGCGGCAGCGAAGCCGTCCCACAGAACAACGCCAACATCAACGACAGAAAATTCAGCTTGTCGATCAACTTGTCGCTGCGGATGCCCTTAAATCGAGGATGCTCGCCGGGACGCAGAACTTGGCTGCCCGGCGTCGGCTTCTGGAAGTAGACCATGGTTTTGGATTCATCCGCTTCGGTCACGGTCGTGTTGCCCCACAGCACAACTTCGCTCTCTTGCAAGGTGCTGAAGAACGACAGCAGCCCCAGTGGGCCGGATTCCTTGGCCCCGTTCGGCAATTTGGTGACGTGGCCGACCGCCTTCAATTCAGGCTCGCCCTTTTGTTCACCCTTCACTTCGCCGTTGACCAATTCAACCCCGTCGGACGCTCGCTTCGTTAAGGTCTGACATTGCCGCAGCATGACCTTGCTGTCGGTTGCGGCGTCGATTTTCCAGACCGTGATCTTGCCGGTCGCGTCGCGAGTTCGCATGAAGTCCGTCTTCGTGGTCCACTCGCCGGCGGCGGTCACCAATTCGGCATCTGGAAACGCGGGTATTTCTTGGATCGTTTCGACGGCGTCCGCGCGATCGATCGGTCCAACGTTGGCGAATTGCTTGGCGTCTTCGTCGACCGTGAAGCCTCGGGCCAAAATCATGGCTGTGAGGATCGCACTGAAGACCACCAGCAACGAGCCCTTCAGAAACTGCACCCAAGTCGTCGAGACCATCCCCGCCGTGACGACAATCACGATCACAATGGCTCCCACCAGCATGACGCCGAACCAGTGTGGGAAGCCCAGCAGCGGTCGCACGAGCACTCCCGCGCCCACCATCTGCGGAATCAGATAAAAGATACTCACAGCTAGGGTGCTGATCCCGGCGGACAGCTTGATTCCTCGCGATTGAAATTTGGAATCCAGTGCGTCGGCGAACGTGAACTTGCCCAACCGCTTCATCGGTTCGGCCACCACGAACAGCGCCACGATCCAGCCCGCGAGATACCCGATCGAGTACAGGAACCCGTCGTATCCGTAGAAGGCGATCATGCCGCAAATGCCGAGGAATGACGCGGCGGATAGATAATCGCCAGCGAAGGCGATGCCGTTCACGAACCACGGGATTTGGCCGTGCGCGGCGAAGTATCCCTGAGACGATTTGGCTTTGCCGCCGAGATAAAAGCTAATGCCGAGCGTAATCGCCACGAACAAGCCGAAGATGGCGACCGCGACCGTTGAGGGCTCATAAATCATTGTCCGGCCTCCGAATCGTCGCCGGATTTCGCGGAAACGTCGGCGTCCGCCGCGTCGCAATTCAAGCCGTAGATGAGTGCCAGCACCAGAGCGGCAATGATCAATCCGAAGCCGGACAGAATCGCCAGATTGACGCCTTCAATGGGCGTGATTTCCATGGTGTGCGGGCTGAATGTGTTGACCAGCACAAATCCGCCATAGAGCAGCAAGTAGACACCAAACAGCCAAATCCCGATCCGGGCGTTGCGATTCATGGAGGCCTCGTCAGTGAAGTGCGATTGCTCGGAGGAAGCTCGCGGTCCGCCCAGCAAGCATGAAATTAAGTCGGGGAAGGTAGCGAAGTCGCCCACGTGTCGCCACGACGTATCTGACCGCAGGCTGCACTTGCAGTGTTGGAGCGAATGGCCGGGGTCTGGCCTACGTTTTTCAGAATTGGCGGCGCTCGACGCAATTCTCACGCATGACACGAGGCCGCCAAATCTGAAAACCGTAAGCCTGACGCCCAAGTCCCCAAACCACTCCCGGCTGCGGTTCACTCGGCGTGCGGTGACGTGGCAACTTGAATTCAGCAATCCAATGCCGTCGCTGCTCTGGTGATATTCGGGTCGTGATTGACTGGCTGCCCTTTCGAAAACGCGACGGTTGAGGACTTGTTGAGGACTTGGGGGTCAGGCTTACGGTTTTCTTGGCGGTTCCACGTTGTGGTAAAATCCCACGTCAAACGCCCGCCAAATCTGGAAAACGTAAGGGACGGCGCTGAAATTAAACCGGCATTTGGCATGCGAGTTACCGTAGCTGGATTCGCCAGA
>JAQBZS010000601.1 GCA_027622115.1 Planctomycetota bacterium
CGCCGCAGCACCGAGGCCGGCACCGGCACCAGCTCCGCGATCCCCGCCGAGCCGTACAGACCGGGCAGATCAATCGCCAGGTCCTCGAAGATCAGCCGCAGCAGAAACGCGTAGCCTTCGGACGGATCGGCCTCGTGCCGGCACAGGTCGGTGGCGAACTCGCGAAAGTCCTTGTAGCCGGGACTGTTCCAGCCGCCGGTGACGACAAACGGCTTCCGCAGCCCGGTGGATTCCATGATGCGGAGCATGACCAGCCGATTGAGCAGCGTATAAGCCGCCTGCTTCTCGACCTGCCGCAGAAAATCCTCGCGCGGGCGTTTGTGCTTCCCGGACTCCGCCCGAGTCTGCTCACCCAGCCAGTCTTCCAGCCGCTTGCGTCTGGCTCGCCGCTCCTCGTTCAGACTGGTGTTCTGCACGCGGGCAATCCCCAGCTGATACTCCCGCTCAGTCGCCTCGCGCAGAGCCAGCAGCAACGCCCCCCGCAGCCCCTTGTCGCTGCCGTTCTCCGTCCCGCGAATGGTTTTGCGGAGTTTCGCTTTGGCTTCGGGTGTCATGGACATGCTGGTGCAGATTCCGTTCGTGAGTGTCAGTCAGGCGAGTCTAGCTCTAGCCGCGAAGCGGCGGCAGCACGTAGCCGTGGGCGTCAGCCCACGGATAGGGGCCGGAATGAACGTGTTAGCCGCGAAGCGGCGGCAGCGGTCATCCATGATGTTCGTCCTCAAACAGGTATTCGCGCCGGAACTCGATTCCGTGACGTCGCGGGAACTCCTCGTACTCTTCCTGAAATGACCTGGTTCGATGGTGCTCTTCCTGGCGGCGAATGTAGGAACACACGACTTCGATCTGTGAATAACTCACGGTGAATGCGCCGTAGCCTTTCTGCCACTCAAAACGTTCGGTGATGTGTCCACCGTCTTTCATCCATTTTGCGGAGTTGGCTTTCAGGATCCGAATGACGTCTGACACGGCGTTTGTTGGTGAAAGGCGTGCCAGCAAGTGAACATGGTCACCAACGCCGCCGATTTCGATGAGGCTGCCTTTCTTTGCCCGAAGCGTTCCGCCCATGTATTCGTACAGCCGTTCCTGAATCGTGCTGGTGATTGCTGGTTTTCGGTATTTCGTGGCGAAGACCACGTGGTATGTGAGTTGTGTGAAACTGCCCATCTCCAGTTCGCTCCATTGCTGTCGTCGCTTCGCGACTGTTTTTTTATTGGGTTCGTTGACTGCGGGCTGACGCCCGCAGCTATGTGCTATCGCCGCTTCGCGGCTGATTGGTGCTGGCTTCGGTCACGCTTACTGGCTCACGATTGTGATCCCGCGTCAGACCAGCCGGACACGTTCACCGGCTTTGACATACTCCATCAACCGCTCACGGATTTCGCCGACCAGGGCATCGACGTCGGCCTCGGTCTGGACCTCGCGGTTGTGGATGTTCAGCGGCACTTTCCGCAGCGGGACGGGATCGATCTCGCTGAGAATCTCGTCCAGCAGTTCGTTGGCTTCGTCCTCGGCCCGCTGGAGCTGAATCTCAAACGAGTCCTTCAGTCCGGACAGCGCGGGAGCGATGGCTTCGGGAGTTGTGTTTGTCGGAGCCTGACTGATCGGACGCAGCACCCGGTGACTCTGCTCGGCGGTCAGCGTACTGAAGCCCGATCGTGTCCGCAGTCGGGCTCGGGATTCGTCGGCGAGTGTTTCCTGCCACGTCAACAGCCGCTGCCGTTCGACGATGTACGCCTCCCGCACTTTTTGCAGATCGTCGTCGAGGCTGCCGATGTCTTGCCACGGTCGATCGCTGGCCAGATGACTGCGAATCAGCTCGACGGTCGGATCATCACAGGCCAGCACGCCCGTCTCGCAGAGCTGAGCGATCTGGTACTTCTGGACGGAACTCGCCGCTTCCACGGCTTTGATGGCGTCCTCAGTCAGCTCAGCATCGAACAGGTTGAGCATTTTGATGCCGTCGCTGAGTGCGTCGAGATGTTTCCTGACCATCAGCACGGTCGGCTTCGTTTGTCGACAGGCTTTGACGCAATCCCCCAAAGCATCCGTGAGTTGGTCGAGTTCTTTGGGAAGCTCGGGCGAACCCGGCAGCCGGTTCAGGCGAGACAACACACCGCGGAGACGCTCGGCCTGCGGAACGAAGTGCGTCGCGACGGCGTCGGCAATGGCGACGGGCTCGCGGTCCATCTCGTGGTGCAGCGTGTCGGCAAAGAAACGGCAGATGCGGTTGATGGTCTTCTTACCGACATCATCGTCACCGGCGGGAAAGAAGTTCGCTCGCCGGAACGGACGGTCCTTGTCGAACAGGTCGCGGACTCCGGCGTCGCGAGTGGCCGTGATCTCCGGGCCGCCTTCGGGCTGAATGCGAAGCTGTCCGCCACGCAGCAACCCAGCTACGCACGCTCGGACCAGGTCCGTTGTGTAGCCGTGCGGCGGGCCTTCGAAGGCCTTCAACAGACCGACGCCACTGATGCCGCCTTCGCCCTTGATACTCTCCAGAATCCGCTGTGGAACGCCCCCGTGACACGAGGGGATGTAGCGGCCTCCGTCGAGTTCCAGAATGCCGAGCGGGTCGATGAACTTCGGCGCAGGAGCAGACAACTCCGGCTCGATCAGCTGCAGCAGCTCGGACGGCTGAACCGAAGTGGGTTCGAAGCTGGGAAACAGATCGGGCAGCACACGCGTGGCAGCGGCCTGCAGCGCAGTGGTGAACGTCGTCCCGAAATCCTGCGGCGTGAACGGCTTGCTGCGGAAGTACATCCGACCGGACAGCCACGCACCGGTGACCGTCTGCCGAATCTGCCCCTGCAGTTCCTCTTCCCGGTTCTTTTCCTGTTGCAGCAGCAGTTTGCGGGCAGGGGTGAGCGACTCTTTGCGGGGCTCGAACTTTTCGATCATCCGTTTGGACTGGAGCAATTGCCGCGCGATCTGCTCCATCTGATCGGTGTCACCACAGACCCAGACGACGCGATTCCGCAACGCGATCTCGTCGCTCTGCCGAATCCAGTTGCTTTCTGCCTGCTCTGATGTCGGCACAAAGCGGAAGTCGATCTGTACCGCTGCCGCGTCGCGAGGATCAGTAATAGTTTCGTCACTGGCACGACGACCGTCCGAGAACTTCGCCGACCAGGGAAAGTGTCGCCCCTGAAACTTCGGCTTGTCCATTCCGGAGCCAGCCATCAGCAGCTTGAGTGCATCCTGGATCGTGGCGCTGATCGACTCGCGACCGACCCCGATGTCTCGCCGGTCACGTTCCCATTCTTCGCCCGCCGTCGATTGAATGCGGTAACCCTCTTTCTCGGAGAACGCCAGCAGGTTTTCGCGACGCAGCGATTCCAGAGCTTCAGTGATCGCGGCTGACTGGTTGCCACTGTCGACTCGCTCGAACAGGCACTGAGCCACCAGCCTGGCATCCGTCGCCTGTGTATCCTGGATCAGCTCCAGCAGTGCGACGGCTTTGGCCGCCCGAACGCGAAGGTCGGATGTGTCGTTGGCACACTCGTGAATGATCCTCGCCATGCTCTGCTGCACGTCGGAGTCGAGGGCTGTGTGCTGGACTTCGTAAATCCGGTCGAGTGTCACGAGGTGCCCAACCGGCTGCTCGGCCAGCTTCTGACTGCGGAACAACTCGCCCAGCAACTGCAGGAGCCCACGGATGGCCTGATCGTCGCCCTGTGCCCGTGCGGACCGAGTACGCAGCGCAGTTGTGATCTGCAGCAGCAGGTCGATCTGACCAGGCAGCATCGGGTAGACCTCGACGAACTCGTCCGCCGAGACGTTCTCGCAACCATAGGCGTACAGCTTGAGGTCGGGGCGGTGTCGGTCGAACAGCCCCTTGAGCAGGGCTTCACCGTCTTTTGTTTTCTGCAGCAGGCGTTTGTGGACAACGTCGCGGATATTGGTCGGAGCCAGATGGACTCGCAGCTTCTGGGGGAAGCGGTCCTTCGCCCAGCTCAGCCACGAGTCGTCCATTTCCTCGTCGACCTTCTGCTGACCGAGAGCCAGCAGCCACGCCGCCCCCTTCAGCTCAGACCCCAGTTCGCTGGCAAAGGCACGCAGTCGGTCCACGCGATCCTTGCTGGCGACTACGTACTGCGAGACTTCATCCACCACAATGAACAGTGTCGAGCCCTTGCGTCGCCCGGTCATCATGTCGCGGATGGCGTGAACGGCGTCTCGTGGTGCCGCCGAGGCCTGATGTGTCCCGGCCCGACTCGTGTACCAAGCCATCGGATCGGAATAGTGATCCGGGAGCATCGTCGACAGGACCAATGAAAAATCTTCGCCAGCCAGCGAGTTGTCCTTCACCTCGTCCCACGGTCGCCCCAGTGTTTCCTGCGCGACAGACTGGAAACGATCCCACTCGCCGTCACGTTCGAGCTTCAGTTCGTGGTCGGCAACGATGGGGTCTTTGCTGCAGTAACCCAGTTTCTTCTGCACCTGCCGCACGACCGCCGAGTGAATCTGCTCGTTGTCTCTCGCAAAGCCGCCCACGTCGAAGACCACGGAAAACGGGTCACTGATTTTCTGGCGGAGATTGTTCCACGCCGTGCGCAACTCTTCCGCCTGTGGTGACGTGTCGCGTTTGAGCAGGGCGTCGGCCATCGAGCCACCTGATGGCAGAGCGACACCATCCAGAGCCAGCCCCAGCAGCTTGGCGAAGCTCGACTTACCGGAACCGTAGAAGCCGGAAATCCACGCGTTGGGAAGATCGGGACCGCCGGACTTGTCGAGTTCACTGGCGATGCTATTCAACAGCCGCACGTACTGCTCGTGGATACCGTCCGGAACCCGCTTGTGGTTCGGGTGCGACTCGGGCCAGCCGCCCGTGATGATGTACTCGCCAACCTCGTCGGCCAGTTTCACCGGGTTCTGTTCATGGAAGTAGACGACCGGGGGAATGTCCCGCGTGACGTCCGATTGGAACAGTGTTTTGATCAGTTGTGGTTCACTCATGGATGCAGGCTCAATGTGGCAGTCAGCTCGGCCTCGGTACAGTCAGTTCAGGGATAGATACGGGGCCGATAGTCGCTGTCGGGGTTCAGCATGCCCATGAACGATAACCCCTTGCTGCCTCGCCGCTCGCCCGGATACAGCAGGACCGCCGGGACATTCATCGTGCGACCGTCTAAGTGCTTCAGCAGCGATGAGGAACGGAAGAACGGGTAGAGGGCTCCGGCACGACCGATCAGGGCGACGGTGTGATCACGCTGATCCGGGTGCTGTTCCGCGTGCTCGCAGATAATCCGACTGCAATCGGCCGCGATTCCTTCGGGGCCTTCGATGAGCGGCGCGACACGATCCCGCAGG
>JAQBZS010000602.1 GCA_027622115.1 Planctomycetota bacterium
TTCTGCTCGATCTGTTTGCGATAGCCATCACAAAGACTCTTTGGCCCACTTCGGATCTGGGGAATCTCCGGCGGGTTCACGACCGGATCGCTCGATCCCATTTGCGGTCACCCGCAAATCACCGGCTGATTTGACCGCAAGCGGACACAGATTCGTTGAATCCTAAATCTGTTGGAGCCTCATGACGGTCATCAAACTGCTCCCGAATGTCCGAATGTGGCTCAATCGAATTTGGGATCCGACGAATTGGGTCAGACTGCTTCGCGTTTTCCCGAAACCGTGAATTTGTCGGAGCCCATCCCGCGCCCAGTGCGGCTTTGTGGTTGGTTGCCGGAATGGTCTTGCTGAATCCAAGCGATTTGTGCGAGACATCGAGCACTCACTGGCCCCGAAACAAGGTATTCCGATGATGTGTTTGCAAGTTCGCCGCTGCTGTTTGGCAACGGTTGTGCTGTTTTTTCTCGTCAATTGCACTCGCACAGCCGAAGGTTGAACCAACGGTTGAACCGAAGGTCCAACCGAAAACGGAGGCACCCGCGCCACCAACGCCGGTGGCTTTGACCGAAGAAGTCATCGCCGAACGCATCAAGCAGGCCGGCGACATCAAGGACGAAGACGTCAAGAAGAAAGTTCTTGAGCACTATGGTCAGGCCGTCAAGCAACTTGAAGCGGAACGAGCTTCGAACACGACTTTGGCCGACTTCAAACAACGGGTCGCGACTGTCAAGGAGACGAGTGCGTCGCTCGAAGTGGAAATCGACACGACGGACACCGAAGTCAAAGCCGTGGCTCCCGCGAACGAGACGTCCACCGAGCTTGAGCAGCGGCGAATTCAAGCGGAACAAGACGCTAAGAATGCTCGCGACGATCTTGCCAAGTGGGAAGTGGAGAGCAAACGCCGCGACGAACGTCGGGCCAACGTGGCCAAGGAATTGCAAATGGCCAAGGATGACCTGGCCAACATTGAAAAGGCTTTGATTGCACCCGCTCCGCCCGGTGAAGTCGCCAAACTGACCCTGGCCGTCAAAACGTTGAATCAAACCCGCAAACGTGCCATCACGGCGCAGTCGGCACTGTTGGAGCAAGAGATTCCCACGTACGACGCGACTGCGGAGTTGCTCAAGTTGCGGATTGCCGCGTTGTCCAAACGCGCCGCGCAAACGGACCAGTTGGCAAAGGCCTGGCAACTGTTAGTCACCAAACGGCGTGAGAAGGAAGCCGAAGATCGCGCCGAACAAGCCAGGTTGGATGCGGCCAGCGCTCATCCGGCATTGAAGGATATCGCGGAAGAAAACAAGGGATTGGCGGATCTTTCGGCTGGGCCGGAAGGACTCGTCGCAAAAATCCGCAAAGCCGACGACTCGCTGAACACCGTCAAGCAACGCCTTGAGGGGTTGATCAAGGACCAAAAGGGCGTCGAGGAAAAACTCAAAATCGACGGCATGAAGGCCATCATCGGCCCCTATCTGTTGGAACAACGTCGCAACCTGCCGAATATCGCCAGACGCACGCGTCGCATTCACGAACGGCAAATCGAGATCGACCGCATCAGTTGGGACCGGCTCGATTTCCGCGATCTGCAAAAGCAGTACCTCGACGTGGTGCCGTTGATCAAGCAAATCATGGCCGGCCTACCTGCGGATATGAGGCCGCGAGACCGCGCGGTTCTGGAAGGGAAAGCCGAAGAAACGTTGAAACGTCGATCCGAGTTGCTCAGCGGAGTGATCGGCGACCAGGATCGCTACTTCAACGTATTGCTCGCGCTAAGTGGTGAAGAACGTCGGCTGATCGAACAGACGAAAAAGTATGCCGCAATCCTCGACGAAGAAATCCTGTGGTTGAAAAGTGCGCGAGCGTTGCACGCCACGCATTGGCCTGACACCACCGATGCCATGCAGTGGTTGATCGCTCCCGAGAATTGGGTGGACGTCGTCGAGACGCTGTATCGATCCATGACTCGGGAATGGGCGGCTTCCGCATTCTGTTTGTTGGTGATCATGGCGCAAGTGCTGTTGCGGATGCCCCTGCGGAGAAAACTCACCGACTACGGCAAGGAAGTGGATAAGGGCTACACGCAGCCGTTTCGACTGTCTCTGCAAGCCTTTGCGTTGACGTTCGTCATCGCCGCGTTGTGGCCGTCGATCTTCTGTTTTCTGGGCTGGCGACTGGCGTCGCAGTTCGATGCTTCGGAATTCGCGCGTGCCGTCGCAACCGGGTTTCTGGCCGTGGGGACGGTGCTGTTTATCCTGGAGAGTTTCCGGCAAGTCTGCCGACCGCACGGGCTGGGTGCCTCGCACTTTCGCTGGTCTGAACCACGTCTGCGGCTCAATCGTCGCAACATCCGTTGGTTTTGGATTGTCGGCATGCCGACCGCGTTCGTGATCGCCCTCCTCGAAGGGCAAGACAATCTTGAGCGAAAAGATTCGCTGGGACGCATCGCGTTGATGTTCGGCTTGTTGTTGATGACGGTCTTCTTGGCGCGGATTCTGAAGAAGTCGAACCGGGAAATCGCCGGCGTCGAGACCTCGGAAAAGGTCGCCCAAAAGAAGTTGAGTTCGTTTCGCCGCGTCTGGTACTGGTCGTTCGTGTTGGGGCCGTCGGTGTTAGGCGGCATGTCCGAAGTGGGCTACCACTATATGGCCATCCAATTGAGCTGGCGGTTGTTGGCCTCGTCAACGCTCGCGCTGCTGCTGGTCATTCTGCACGCGCTCGGCATGCGATGGCTGTACAGCTTGCGAGCCAAACTCGCCTTGGAACAAGCCGCCAAGAAGCGTGCCGAAGCCGAAGCCCTGGCGGCGATCGCGGCTGTTGATTCCGGCGTGGATTCCGCACACAGCGTCGCGGTCGGCACGTCACCCATCCCGTCGGTCGACAAGGCGTCACTCGATCTGGCGACGGTGAATTCGCAAACGAGACAAGTGCTCAACGGAGCGATTCTCCTGGCAGCGATCGTCGGCCTGTGGTTGATTTGGGCCGAGGTCATGCCCGCATTGCGTTTTCTGGACGTGCGTTTGTGGGCGACCACGCAAGACGTCACCAAGATGGTGACTGGGACCGACAATGTGGAAGTTCCCAAGACTTTGGCTGAAACGCGGTTGATTACGCTGGACGACCTGTTGTTTGCCATTGGGGTGTTTGCGTTTGCGGTCGTGCTGTCCCGCAATATTCCCGGCATCCTTGAGGTCGCGATTTTGCAGCACCTGCCGATTGACTCGGGCGGCAGTTATGCCATCAGTACGCTAACGCGCTACGGCATCAACGTGATCGGAATCATCGTGGCGTTTAACTTGATGGGCATCGGCTGGGCTCAAGTGCAATGGCTGGTGGCCGCGATGACCTTCGGCTTAGCGTTCGGCATGCAGGAAGTGTTCGCCAACTTCGTCTCGGGTCTGATTCTGTTCTTGGAGCGTCCCATCCGCATCGGCGATATCGTGACCATCGGCGATGTGACCGGCACGGTGTCCAAGATTCGAATTCGTGCCACGACGGTCATCAACTGGGACCGCAAGGAATATGTCGTTCCCAACAAGGAACTCATCACCGGACGGCTGTTGAACTGGACGCTCTCGGACAAGATCAACCGCATCGTGGTGAATCTCGGTGTGGCGTACGGCTCGGACACGGACAGGGCAACGCACTTGCTCTTCGAAGTGCTGGCCGCGAATCCGCACATCCTGAAAGACCCCGCTCCGCGAGTGACCTTTGAGACTTTCGGCGAGAGTTCATTGAACTTCACGATCCGAGCATTTTTGGACAACATGGATCTTCGGCTAGACACAATTCATTGGCTACACACGGAAATCCACCGCCGTTTGAAGGAGGCCGGTATCGAAATCGCGTTTCCACAATTGGACCTGCACTTGCGGTCGTCGGATGTGCAATTGGGTGTTCCGGGAAGTTGAATACCACACTGAGCCGTGGGCAGTGCCCACACGCTTGCTTGGCTTTCTGACGACATCGCGCGGAGTGGCGTGAATTGCGGGCGATGATCTAACGTAGAACCTCGAAGGATCGGTGGTTCTCGCTGCAAAAACTTGTTCACCGGCCAGCAAGTTGGTCGGGGGCACTTTTCAACACCGTATTTCGGTGATACTCACGCGACTCTCACCACTGTCGGACCCATTTCCGGTTCAATGGATCAATCACATGCGAGTCTCTGTTCTGATCAACCAGCGTAATCCGGCGATTTTGATTGCGGGGCTTTGTCTCTTCGGAACTGCCCAACCCGCACTGTCGGTCGATCCCGTGGACTTCAACCGGGACGTGCGGCAGGTGCTGTCCAATCGGTGCTTCAAGTGCCACGGCCCGGATGATGCCGAACGCAAAGCCGGTCTGCGGTTGGACAGCTTCAAGGGCGCCACGTCCAAGACGGAGTCCGATACATTCCCCATCGTGCCGGGAAAACCGCAATCCAGCGAACTCGTTCGACGAATCAAAAGCCGCGACCCCGACGAACGCATGCCGCCGCCGGGAAGCGGCGACGTGTTGAGTGCGGCCGAAATCGCTCTGCTGGAACGCTGGGTGTCCGAAGGCGCGAAGTTCGCCACACACTGGGCGTACAAAAAGCCGGTTCGCAGCACGTTGCCGGACATCCCGAAACTCGTGCTGGACCGCAAGTGGCCGAGTGAACTCGCAAAGTGGCCTCGCAACGCCATCGATCATTTCATCCTCGCACGCCTCATCCGCGAGGGTCTGCAGCCGATGCCGGAAGCCGATCGATACGCGCTGATTCGGCGTCTGTCGCTCGATCTGACTGGGTTGCCGCCGACCATCGAAGAGGTTCAGCAATTCGTCAACGACAGTGGCCCGAACGCGTACGAAGCCCTGGTGGATCGGCTGCTGGCCAAGGACTCGTACGGAGAACACTGGGCGCGGATGTGGCTCGATCTGGCTCGCTACGCCGATTCGTCGGGCTACGCGGATGATCCGCCACGCACGATCTGGGCGTTTCGCGACTACACGATCCGATCGATCAATTCGAACAAGCCCTTCGATCAATTCACGATTGAACAAGTGGCCGGCGATCTGCTGCCGGATCCGACCGAGGAGCAATCGATCGCCACCGCTTTCCATCGCAACACACTGACCAATAACGAAGGCGGCACCAACGACGAGGAATTCCGCAACGTGGCGATTGTCGATCGCGTCAACACCACGATGGCGGTGTGGATGGGCACGACGATCGCCTGTGCTCAATGTCACAACCACAAGTTCGACCCGATCACACAGCAGGAGTACTTTCGCTTCTACGCGTTCTTCAACAATACCGAGGATTCCGATAAGCGGAACGAAGCAC
>JAQBZS010000603.1 GCA_027622115.1 Planctomycetota bacterium
ATGAGAAGAACAAGACGCCGCGACTTGACCGCCTGGCGAAAGAGGGAACTCGTTTTAGTTCGTTCTACGCTCAAACGGTGTGTGGACCCTCGCGATCGGCGTTGTTGACCGGACGGTATCCGATCCGCAGCAAGGGGTGGGGCATGCCGGCTTCGGAAATCACGTTTGCCGAGTTGATTCGTGAATCCGGTTATCAAACCGCCTGTATCGGAAAATGGGATGTGTCCAATCGCAAACCGATTATCGCTCGCATGCCGAATGCACAGGGATTCGATTACTACTTCGGTCCGCTGGGGGCCAACGACGGAGGCGGCGTCAACTTTCACGAGAACAACGCCAAAGCCGGCTCGACCCGCGACATGGGAGAATTGACGACGCTCTATACCAATAAGGCGATTGATTATCTCCGAGAGAAACGCGACCCGAAAAAGCCGTTCGTGCTTTATGTGGCTCATACGATGATGCACACCATCATCAATGCTTCGAAGCGTTTTCGCGGGAAGTCGGCCGGTGGGCTCTATGGGGATGTGGTTGAAGAGTTCGACTTCGAAACCGGCCGGTTGCTCGACGTGCTGGATGAACTGGGCCTCAGCAAAACCACGCTGGTGATTTACACCAGCGACAACGGTCCGTGGAATCAGGCCAAGTACACGAAGAAGAAAAAGGGCCACCCGGAAAGCTCGATCTTTTGGGGCGACTCCGGACCGCTCCGTAACGGCAAGGGTTCGTGTTACGAAGGCGGTTATCGACTGCCCTGCATTGTACGCTGGCCGGGGAAAGTTCCGGCGGGTCGCGTGAGCGATGCGGTGTTCGCGACGATCGATTTCCTGCCGACATTCGCCAAGCTCGCGGGCTTTGACGTGCCGGGCGACCGTCGCATGGACGGCATCGATCAAACCGAACTGCTGCTTGGTCAACGTGAAACGGGGCGTGACCACTTCTACTTCCATGAAGCGGGAGTGCGGCTTGGCCGGTGGAAGTATTTGAAGGCCAACGCCCACTTTCACGGTTACGCTGTCGAGGATGACCGGAAGAAAGTCGAAGAGCTTTACGATCTCGAAACGGACCTCGGCGAGCAAACGAATCTGGCCGCGAAGTTTCCGGAGCGGGTCGCCGAGTTGCGGAAGCTGATGCAGTCCATCGAGGGCACGGACAAGCTGGAGCCGGAAGCAAATCAACGTTGACGACTCGATTCGGCAATCTCAATTGGCAGACTCGCGTCGGAACGACACACTTCCCAACGTGGCGTCTTGCCGCCGGGCGCGTTTGCAATTTGGATGCTCGGCCGCACTTTCTCACGGTCGGTAAGCAGCAACCGCAATCTGATTCCGCCTGATCGATCCCCTTGGTTTTCGGTGTAGAGGCATTCGATGACTCGTGCATTCCTAATCACAGCGTTGGCGTTCGGAAGTCTTCCGCTCGCGACGCCAGCCACGCGTGCTGCGGACAACCCGACTCCACAACAAATCGAGTTCTTCGAAAAGAACGTCCGCCCGGTTCTGGCCACAAAGTGCTTTGGCTGTCACAGCGTCAGGGCGAAGAAACTCAAGGCGGGGCTGATGCTCGATAGCCGAGCCCGCATGTTGAAAGGCGGCGAAACCAAACCGGCGATCGTCCCCGGCAAGCCCGATGAAAGCCTTTTGATCGCGGCGATCCGCTACGAATCGTTCGAGATGCCGCCGGGCGGTAAGTTGCCGAAACAGCACGTCGATGCGCTGGTCAAATGGATTGAGATGGGCGCGCCCTGGCCGAACGAGCCGGAACCCATGGCCGACACGAAAGGCCCCGTCTTCGATTGGAAGCAGCGCGCGAAAGATCATTGGTGTTGGCAGCCGATTCGCGCCACCGATCCACCAGCGGTCAAACAAGTCGACTGGCCGACTTCCGCGATCGACCGATTCATCTTGGCCAAGCTGGAAGCCGCGCAACTGAAACCCGCCGCCGATGCCGACCGACGAACGTTGATTCGTCGCGTCTATTTCGACTTGATCGGACTGCCGCCCAGCCCCGCTGAAGTCCGCGCGTTTCTAGATGACGCATCACCAAAGGCGTACGAGGCGGCCGTCGATCGGCTGCTGAAGTCCGAGCACTTCGGCGAACGCTGGGCTCGGCACTGGATGGATTCCGTGCGGTACGCCGAGACCTACGGGCACGAATTCGACTACGTGATCCCACACGCCTATCGCTACCGCGACTATCTGATTCGCGCTTTCAACGCCGACGTGCCGTACGACCAATTCGCCCGAGAGCACATCGCCGGCGATTTGCTGCAGCAGCCGCGTCTGCACCCGACCGAAGGCTACAACGAGTCCATCATCGGTACGTCGTTCTGGTTCTTCGGCGAAGCGACTCACGCGCCGACGGACGTCAAAGGCGATGAGGCCGACCGCGTCGACAACCAGCTTGACGTATTCAGCAAGACGTTTTTGGGCGTGTCATTGGCGTGCGCTCGCTGCCACGACCACAAGTTCGATCCCATCCCGCAGTCCGACTACTACGCCGTGTCCGGGTTCTTGCAGAGTTCTCGTCGGCAAGAAGCAATGCTGGATCCCGGCGGCAAGATTCGCGAAACGGCGAACAAACTCCGACAACTCAACGACGAAGCCAACCAAATCAGTGCGGCAATCGTGTCTCGGGCGTGGTTGTCCGCGGACGAAGTGGCGACCTATTTGCTGGCGGCTCGAGAAGCGGTGGCCAAAGGACGCGAAGCACCGGCAACCAAGACGGCGGGCGCGGACATCCTGTTCGAAGATTTCGAAGGTGCATCGTACGACGGCTGGCAGATCGCCGGCGCTGCGTTCGGCAAAGCCCCAGCGAAAGGAACGTTCGCACGGCAGCAGCCGGTCAGCGGGTTCCTCGGCAAGGGGTTGGTCAACACGTATCAAGGTTCCGACGGAGTCCAAGGCACCGCGACGTCGCGCGAATTCACGATCGAACGCGACTACGTCAACCTGCTGGTGGGTGGCGGATTCCATAAGGGTTTGACGTGCGTCAATCTGCTCGTCGACGGCAAAGTCGTCCAGACCGCTGAGGGGCGCGGCGAGACCGACCGAGAAAAACTGTCGCCGCGGTCTTGGGACGTCCGTGCGTTTCGAGGCAAGCAGGCCAAGATTCAGATCGTCGACCAACACACTGCTGGTTGGGGACACATCAATGTGGACCACATCGTGTTTTCGAATTCAGCAACCACCACGGCGAATGCATCCGGTCCGGCCATTCCAGCGCAAGAAGTCATCGACGGCGTCGCGAAAGATCGCGGCCTGGATGCGGTCTTGTTGCGGAATTGGATCGCGGCGCTGCTCGACCCTGAAATCAAGTCGCCATCCCATCCGCTCCATGCGTGGTCGCAACTTGCCGACGGACTTGCAGCCGGTGGTAAACGAGCAATCGATGCTCGGTCACAAGTCACCCAACAACTGACCGCTGCGGATCGGTCCGCGCAAGAAAGCCGGGCCAAGCTGACACGCATCGGCGATTTCTCCGACGGTCAACTCACCGGCTGGTTCACGACCGGCGAAGCCTTTCCGCCTGTGGCCACGCAGCGGCATTGGAATTCGACGGATTCCACGTTGGCGGAACCGCACGTTGCGCATAGCGGCTTGTTCTCGAAGCGGTTGAGCGGCGTCTTGCGGTCGCCGACGTTCAAGCTCACTGAACCCAGCATCTGGATTCGCATGAAGGCCACTGGCGTTTCAGTGCGAGTCATCATCGACGGCTATCAGATGGAGCCCTTCAACGGGCTGCTGTATCGCGGCACGCGGCTCGATTCGCGGGCGTGCGAAACCAACGGCAAGTATGAGTGGAAACAACTGAGCGGCGATCTTCGGCTGCACGCCGGACAATTGGCCTACTTGGAATTCATTGACCACGGTGACGGTTTCGTCGCCGTCGATGAGGTGTATGTCGGCAACGATCGTCCCACGGATCGACCGTCTTCGCTGGCTTTGCAGGTTGCTCAGGGTCAACCGCAATCCATCGCCGAGCTGGCGAAATCAATCGGGAAGATGTGGGCGGAAGCCGCCAATGCGGTGACGGACGCGGATGCATCGCGACTCGTCGGCTTCGCCATCAAGCACCAGCTCGTGAAGCGTGAGAAACCGGTCACGTTGAATCTCGCGAACTTGATGACGACGTTGCCGAACCAGCGAGCAAAGATTGAAGCCACGTTGCCGGCTCCGCTGATGACCTTCGCGATGACGGACGGAACTCCGGAGAACGAGCACATTTTCATTCGCGGCAACCACGCGAGTCTCGGAGACGCCGTCGAGCGGCGTTTGTTGGTGGCGCTTGCCGGAGACAAGCAAGTCCACATCAAGCAAGGATCCGGCCGCTTGGAATTGGTCGAACGCATGCTGTCGCCTGAGAATCCACTGCCGTCTCGCGTGATGATGAATCGCGTGTGGCATCACTTGTTTGGTCGAGGCATTGTGGCGAGCGTCGATGACTTCGGGAAAATGGGGCAGTCGCCGACGCATCCTGAATTGCTGGATTGGCTGGCGACCGACTTCATGCAGCACGGCTGGTCGCTGAAGCGAGCCATCAAGCAAATCGTCATGTCTCGCGTTTATCGGATGGCGAGCACTCCCCCACCCGCCACCGATCGAGCCCACGAAATCGATCCCAACAACACATTGCTGTACCGCATGCCGATTCGCCGCTTGCAAGCCGAGTCCATCCGCGACGCGATGCTGGCCGTCTCGGGGCGGCTGGATCGCACGATTTACGGCCCGAGTGTCGACGTGAACTTGACGGCGTTCATGCAAGGGCGAGGCCGACCTCGCAGTGGCCCCTTGGATGGTGCCGGGCGTCGCAGCCTGTACTTGGCGATTCGCCGAAACTTCCTGTCGCCGATGATGCTGACTTTCGATTTCCCGATACCGTTCAGTTCGATGGGTCGCCGCTCGGTGTCCAACGTCCCCGCGCAGGCGCTCATTCTGATGAACGATCCTTTTGTGATTGAACAGTCGTTGCTTTGGGCGCGCCGAGTCTTGGCAGCGGAAAAGACGACCGATTCCCGGATCAGTTTACTGTTTGAAACGGCTTTCAACCGTGAACCCAGTAAACGCCAACGAGACGGCTCGAAGCGGTTTCTCGAACAGCAGGCCCAGACCTACGGTGCGGCGCCGGACGACGAACGAGTCTGGGCCGACCTCTGCCATACGCTGGTGAATATGAAGCAGTTCATCTACATCGAGTGACGATTAGGTCGAGTGTTGGCTCGTTTAGACCACCGGCGTGTCGGCATCCGATTGGTCGACAGCATCGCCAAAGGCTGCCTTGAGTTGACCGAATT
>JAQBZS010000604.1 GCA_027622115.1 Planctomycetota bacterium
CGCTTGTTTAAGGTCTAGCGATTCAATTGCTGCAATCGAATCCAATCGCGTTCGACGAGCCGATCGTCGCGGTCTCGGGACGAGAATTTTGGCCAGGATCTGAATCATTCAAGACACAATTCGAAGGTTGTGGTTGATCGCCACCGATTCACTTATCGACCGAATGATTCCGTACGGGTAGCGTTCGATCTGTTTCGCTTTCCTTCCAGCAAGATCCGGCCGAAGAAGTCCGACAGTGCGTGTTTTTAGGCGCAAGTTTCATGGCAGATTGCACGTTCGTGACAACCCTTGGAACTTGGTGTAGTATCTCGCGACTTGAGGAAACAAGGGTGATCTTTTGCGGCGAAGCCGAATTGGAACGGTCGTTTGTCCCCGTAGATCAACTGGATAGATCGCTGGCCTCCGAAGCCAGAGGTTGCAGGTTCGAACCCTGCCGGGGATATTCGCGCTCTTGCGGGTTATGCATATCGACAGGATTCACTCAGCCGCATCCAATATCGAGTCCGCTGGCCCAGCGGTTGATCACGTTGACGTGGAGTGCCCTGTCCGAGGGTTCTGGTGATTCATCGATTGTTGGTCGTGTTTTCGTCGTCGGCCCCGGCGCGTCCAAGATACGACACTGGGGCACTTTGAAATCATGAAAACTGCGATCATTGCCGTTTCGGTCGTGTTCTTTTTCGGTCCGCCCTTGTCATCGCGGGCTGATACATCGCCGGCGGATTCTTCGCTGCTGCAATCGGCGTTCAAGACGCATTGCATCAAATGTCACGGACAAGGCGGGAAGTCCGAGGGCAAAGTCAATTTGTTGGCCCTGAAATCCGGTGATGACTTTCAGGCTCGGCCCAAGTTGCTCGAAAAGCTGATCACGGTGCTCAAGGATCGCCAAATGCCGCCGGAAGACGAGCCTCCGCTTCCGGCCGAGAAACGCAAACAAATGGTTGAGTCGGTGAAGTCGTTGCTCGACCAAGCATTGCGGACGCAAGGATTCGCTCCCACACCGATCCGGCGGATGAATCGGTTTCAGTACAACAACGCGGTCGTTGATCTGCTCGAATTGGATCGCGACATCTTTCAACTCAACGAGCGACTGCTGCGACGGCGGGATGATTACTTTCGGCCCGAGACCGGCAAGATGCCGGCGGTTGTACGCGTTTCGAGCCGTCCGCTGGCGAAGGATATCGACAATCAGCGGCCTGAAGGGTTTCGAGGCGTGGCGGCCTTTCCTCAGGACAAACGCGCGGAACACGGCTTCGACAATCGCGCGGACCACCTGACGCTTTCGCCACTGCTGATGGAGTCGTTTCTCCAGTTGAGCCAAACGATCGTGGAGAGCCCGGACCTCAATCCCAACGAATGCCGTAGCTGGAATTGGCTGTTCGCACCGCCCGGTCGGCCATTCCGTGCATCCATCGACGGTAGATACGAGGCCGAAACCGGAGGCCCCATGAAACTCGTGGGCAGACCCAAAGGTCGAGCCGCATTGCAAAACATGCGCGGGTTCGGCAACCACTGGAGCGGCGACGCACAACTCTTCTGGGCCTGCCCGAGACAGGGCCTCGAATTGAAGCTGTCGTTCACAGTAACTGAGGCTGGCAGCGGCATCCGTTTTGGATTCACGAAAGCACCCGACTATGGCAGATTCGAAGTGCATCTGGATGGCGTGAAGATCGGCGATGCGGTCGATTTGTTCGATCCCGAGGTTGTTCACAGCGACCACGACGTGATGACCAACATCAAGACCGGACCGCATACGCTGAGCTTCAAATGTGTCGGCAAGAACGATCGGTCGACGCGATACTTCTTCGGTCTGGACTACGCCGACGTGACCGGACGCCAGCCTCGGCCGAAATCCGCCGTGCCACCCGTTGCCGACACGGATGCAATTCGTGACCGACTGAAGAAACTGCTGCGACGCGCGTTTCGCCGACCCGTCGATCCCGAAACACTCGATCGGTTCACGAAGTTTGCGGCAGTCCAGCTCAAGTCCGGAGCATCGTTCGAGGACACAATGCGCACAATTGTGGGAGCCGTCCTGGGCATGCCGGATTTCCTGTACTCCTACGAAACAACCAATGACAATTCTCCCGCCAACGCTGGCCACCGTCGTGAGCGGGTCAATGATTTTGAACTGGCATCACGTTTGGCTCAGTTCTTCTGGAGCAGCATCCCCGACGACACGTTGCTGGACCTCGCCGAGTCCGGCACATTGCGCGACGCGAAAACACTCGGCTCGCAGATCGATCGCATGCTGAACGACCGCCGGTCGAGTCGATTCTGCGACAACTTTCCCGCTCAATGGTTGCAACTGGATCGATTGATTACGTCGATCCCCGATCCGAAGAAGTTCCCCTATTTCTATTACAACGGCTACCGGACCAGCATCCACATGATGTCCGAACCGTTGCTACTTTTCGAAACGGTTTACATTGAAGATCGATCGATCGTGGAACTGCTGGACTCGAAGTTCACCTGGCAAAGCGACATGCTCCGCCAAAATTACGAGGGCCAATCAAGAACTGGGCACGACGTGCAGGTGCAGGTCTTCAAACGCGTTCCGCTGGACGACCCCCGTCGAGGCGGCGTGATTACCAACGCTGCGGTGATGACCATGACGTCCACGCCCACGCGCACGCAGCCGATCACTCGCGGAGCCTGGGTCAACGCCGTGATCTTCAACGACCCGCCCGAACCGCCACCGGCCGACGTCCCGCCCTTGCCGGAAGTCGACAAGGATGAACTGGCGAAGCTCACGATTCGCGAACGTTTGGCCGTGCATCGCAAACGAGCCGATTGTGCGAGTTGTCACAATAAGATCGATCCGCTGGGCTTTGCCTTGGAGAACTACGGACCAACCGGCATCTGGCGAGACAAATACGAGAACGGAAGAAATGTGGACGTCAGTGGCGTGTTGTTCAATCAACACAAATTCAAAACCGCCATCGAATTCAAGCGTCTGCTCGTGCAGGAGAAAGAACGATTCGCGCGAGGGTTCGCATCGCATCTGCTTTCGTACGCACTCGGCCGAGAACTCGGTCCCGCCGATTCACCCGCACTGGCCGACATCACCAAAAAGGCAATGGCAGGCCAGGACCAGTTGCGCGCGATGCTTAAGAGCGTCGCCATGAGCGAGCCGTTTCTTTGGGCTCGCCCCCTTTAGCACGCGAATGTTTGCAGACCACCATCGACTCGTATGACTTGTCCGCTGATAAAGCGGGCGGCGTCTGAACAGAGGAATCCCACCACGCCGGAAACTTCGTCGGGTCGCCCGTAACGGTCCAAGGTTCCCGATTCCACCATGCGCTCTTCGACCGGTTCGTTAATCCGCTTCCAGCGTTCCGTCACCGTTGGCCCGGGAGCCACGCAGTTGACCGGAACGTTGTGCGGTCGCAGTTGAGCCGCGAGACACCGCGTGTACTCATGCACGGCCGCTTTGGCGACGGCGTACATCGAACCGGATTCTCGACCGTAGGTGCCCGCGATACTGCCAATGGTGATGATCCGACCGGATTTGCGTTCGATCATTCGCGGTGCCACCTCGCGACAACACAGCATGGTGCTCAACAGATTGCGATTTAAGACGCTATGTAAATCGTCCAACGAAATGTTGAGACAATCGTCGTTCTGCGGACGTCCACCTTGTCCCACTCCCGTGCCCGCCGCGCCGATGTCCCCGCCGGCACAACAAATCAGCAAATCGATTTGGTTCCACGCCCCACGGATCTCATCCGCCACGCGAGCCACTTCGGCCTCATCGGTCACGTCGCCCCACACCGGCATGGCCTCGCCGCCCGTCGCTTCCGCGATATCGGCGGCGACCTGTTCCATCGATCGGCCTTCGTTGAACGTCTTCGGGCTGTCCGGTCGCGTACCATGCACGGCGACTTTTGCCCCCAGCCGACATAGGTCCACGGCCATGTCTCGCCCGAGTCCGCGAGACGATCCGGTAATCCACGCTGTCCGGCCTGCGAGTGCTTTGCTGCTCATGAGTACTTTCCGGGAGAAGTTTCGAGATGCTTACTGTCGACAATCACGCGACGCGAGTAGCCCCGAGTGAAACTCGCTCGGTCCGCAGAAGTTTCACCGGACGGGGCACGCAACCTTGAAACGCCTACGGCCAATCGTTGCTTTCCCAAACAGTACCGCCTCGATCTCGCATCGGCCAAGAGAGATCTGTTTTCCATTCGACGCGAGCGTACCCCACGAGTCGGGCGGACGGTCTCGTGGTGAGTTCCAGGCAGTTTTGGGAACCACCCGGCAACCTAACTTTCGCTCCCATTCCGCACGGCGGACGAACCAGCGTGCTACCCCGTTCTTTGGCGTGCAGCACTGGCCCTTCCGCCAGGCACACAATGATTCAGTTGGCCGGATTATATCGACTGACATAGTTGCAACGACATTTCAATACCCGTCGGCGTGAATCTATCCAAAACACCGTCCTGCCTGTTCTATTGAGTCTCAACGGCTCACTTCTGTGTATCTTCCACAAAGCGCCAAATCCGGACACGAACCGCGACCTGCAAGGTTTAACGAGGCAGTCATGATCGTCATCAATTGCATAGGCGCCGGTCACTGGGGTCCAAATCTAATCAAGGTCTTCACAACCATCCCAGATGTGCGAGTCAACCTTGCCTGTGACACGTCTCAAGAGCGGCTGGATTTAGTGAGACAGCGGATCCCTGGGATCGCGGGATTCACGCAGGACGCAAACCGAGCCATTGAAGATGACGAAGCAGACGCCGTCATCATTGCGACTCCCGTCCACACACATTCCGACCTTGCGTTAAAGGCACTCAACGCCGGCAAGCACGTATTCGTTGAGAAGCCCTTGTGTAAGACTTCGGCGGAAGGACAGGCGTTGGTCGAGGCGGCGGAAAGAAACGCCCGGCTGTTGTGTGTCGGACACGTATTCCTATTCAATAATGCGATTCGCGGAATTCGTAACCTCATTCGTCGCGGCGAACTCGGTCGAATTCTTTACCTGCACGCGACGCGTACGAACCTTGGGCCGGTCCGATCCGATGTCAATGCACTTTGGGATCTCGCGTCTCATGACTTAAGCATCTTCAATTACTGGCTACAGGCTCAGCCGTTGACGGTTTCCGCTCATGGTGCATCACTCCTCAACGCCGACATCGAAGACGTCGTGGTCGCGGGGTTTCGATATCCCGACGGAATCAATGCTTATGTCCATGCCAGTTGGCTCAATCCGCGAAAAGTGCGTGAAATCATCGTGACTTCTCAATAACCGTGTGGAATTCGTCTTTACACGATCGGCAGTTTCTGCGCGTCAT
>JAQBZS010000605.1 GCA_027622115.1 Planctomycetota bacterium
AACCAGTTCTGGGGATTGGCGGACAACAAAACTCATGCCGCTTGCTCGCCATGAAAAATTGCCAGACCCATACTTTGGTCGATGCTATGTGACCATTGACAGCGGTTAACATTGTCTCGTCGATATCGACGAGGTGCGTCTTAAAGAAACTCGATGTGGTTGAACATTTCTTCGGCAGTTTTGTATTGACCACATCGACGAAACGCCGGATCTTCTCGCCTACGTCGTATCGCTGTTTGGGAATGAGCACGATGCCAAAATGATCTTTCCCAGCGTCAAGATGCTCCTCGTGGCTTGCGGAGTCTCGCGAAATCACCAACGCTCACGCTGTAAATCGTGCGGTCATGCTTCATCGCGTAATTCAGTTGTTGGCGATCGGTCGTGCCAACAAGTGCCGTCGAAAAATCCGTTGTGAGTGCATCTCGAACGCCAGCCGGATTCTCGTTCCGTTCAGTGGGGCCGGCCATCATCACGGCGTCGGTGGTCTTGGGGCCGGGCAGCATCCTGGCCGCGTCCAAGATTTTTCTCCAATCCGCTCAAGAGTCGAGTCTTGCCTTCCACGGGTGGTTCCAACTTCAGTCGCTGGCAAACTGCCCAAGCAGCCGCGACGTCTCGCACTTCAGTCTTGATTTCGACGATGTGACTCAATTGTTTCTCCCTTGGTTGATGGGCTGGATACGAAAAGAGCCCGAACACCGACCGGCTGGTCAGCATTCGGGCTCTTCGACGCGATTTGCGCGTTCGGTGACGGCTAACGCCGCCGCCTAAGTCTTATGCCGCAATTTGACGCGGAATTACGCTGCTGGTGACGAATACGAGCGGCAGTACGGCCACGCTGGCGGAAGTGGATGCCGGTGGATTGGTCCGCACAGGAACTCGGCCGGGCGAAGCGGCGATTACGGTGAACTACATGGGATTCGTCGGCGTCGCGCGTGTCATGGTGCCGAGAGAATCGCACGACGCGTTTCGTGCTCCACCCATTCGCGGGCGCATTGACGAGCTTGTTTGGCAAAAACTGAAGAAGATCGGCGTCCAACCGTCCGGTGACTGCGACGACGCCACGTTTTATCGGCGGCTGTTTATCGACACGATCGGCACCTTGCCGACGGCTGACGAAGTGCGAGTGTTCCTCGCCGACGAGTCGCCGGACAAACGCGAACAAGCGATCGATGCGGTGCTGGAACGCCCGGAGTTTGCGGACTTCTGGGCTGGTCGGTGGGCCGATGTGTTGCTGGTCGATCGAGACACGCTTGGCAATCGCGGTGCGTACGAAACACACCAATGGCTGCGTCGCCAAGTGCAGAAAAATCGACCGTATGACGAATGGGTCAGTGAACTGCTCACGGCCACCGGTGATTCCAGCAAGTTCGGACCGGTCAATTTTTACCGAGCGGCGCGGACACCGGCGGAATTGACGCGAGCCGTTAGTCAGGCGTTCTTGGGAATCCGCATGGATTGTGCCCAATGCCACCATCACCCCTTCGACCGTTGGGGTCAGGAAGACTTCTACGGATTGGCCGGCTTCTTTAACGGGCTGCAGCACAAACCGATCGGAAGCGATCGCGAGTTGGTCTTTCATCCGGGACACAAACCGACCGAGATCCCGATCAAGAAGATCCCCGTGCCCACTCAGCCGCCGGGCGGATTTGGTACGGCACTCGATGCATCCACCGTCACGCTGGACGACTCCGATCCGCGCATCCAATTGGCTCGTTGGGTCACCAGCCCGCGGAACCTCTGGTTCGCTCGGCTGGCTGCCAACCGGTTGTGGGCTCACTTTCTGGGACGAGGTCTCGTCGAGCCGGTTGACGATCTCCGCTCGACCAATCCAGCGACCAACGAACCTCTCCTGGCGTTTCTCACTCGCGAAATCGTGACCAGCGGACACGATCTGAAGTCGCTGATGCGTTTGATTTTGAATTCACGGGTCTATCAACTTTCCAGCGTTCCCAATTCCACCAACGGCGACGACAACCAAAACTTCTCGCATTACACAGCGAAGCGATTGCCGGCCGCGGTCCTGTTGGATGCGATCAGTCAGGTCACGGGATCGCCCGAACAATTCCCGGGAATGCCCCACGGCACGCGAGCCATTCATGTGTGGGACAATCAATTTCCGTCGTATTTTCTGGACACATTCGGCCGATCGGAGCGCAAGTCTCCCTGCGAATGCGGGACATCGAGCGATCCCACGATGGCTCAAGCGTTGCATCTGATGAACGCCCCCGAGATCGAAGCCAAAATCACGGCCAAGGGCGGCCGCACCGCACAACTCGCCAGCTCGAAACAATCAAAGACGCAGATCATCAACGAATTGTGTTTGACCGCCTGGGGCCGCCTTCCGAACGAAAAGGAATTGCGTGTCGCACGGAAACTTCTGGACGGCCGCCTGCTCGATCAAGGCATCGAAGACGTAATGTGGGCGACGCTGAATTCCTACAGTTTTCTATTCGTCCGCTAGAAGCTATCTGAAAAAGGGGTCTGACCCTTTGGAGGCCTCGCTAAACCCCGGCAAAAACTGAGGCCGGAGAGGGTCAGACCCCTTTTTCAGATCGCTTCTAGTCTAGTCTAGAAGAGGGTGTCATTTTTGATTTTTGATTTTGCATTCATCCTTCACCCTTCATCCTTCCCCCTAAAATGCCTCAATACTGCATGCCCGACCCGACTGCCGCGCTCACGGACAAGATCATCCGTGAGCAAATCGAACCGAAGAGCCGGGTGATCGACTTGGGTTGTGGCGACGGTCGCCTATTGGAAATGCTCCGCGATCAACACGCGTGTTCCGTGCAAGGCGTGGAATTGGATCTCGATCAACTCAAAGGCTGCATTCGCCGCGGCGTGCCGGTCATCAAGGCCGACTTGGACGACGATCTTCACGGGATTCCCGATGCCACGTTCGACGCGGCCGTGCTGAGTCAGACGCTGCAACAGGTGCGACATCCGAAACGACTCTTAACGGAGATGCTGCGGATTGCACGGCGGGCGTTGATCGTCGTGCCGAATTTTGGACATTGGCGAGTTCGCTTGCAGGTGCTGCGCTATGGCAGCACTCCCGTGACCGAGACCTTGCCATATCACTGGTACGACACGCCAAATCTGCATTTCATGTCGATCCACGACTTCCGCGACCTCGCCAAGCAACTCAAGTTGCGAATCGTCCGAGAACGCCCGATTATCCGTGGCCGTGCGGTCGATCGCGCTTGGGCCGCCAATCTGCGAGCGGAAAGCGTATTTTATCTGCTCGAACGCGAAACGCCGTCGCAGTGACCGCGTCCGACTCACTCCCAATCGAAGCGAATGGAGCCCATGAACACACGACTTGATCCGACGTTGATTCTTCGACAGTTACTGGCCGGCGCGGCTCTCCTGACGGCGAACGGGTTTTGCGAGACGGGCCTGTTCGCGCAGGAACTCCCGTTGATTCACCAGGACAATTTTGAAGCCGACGACGCACTCGCGAAGTGGTTTCCGACTCAAGCTGACAAATGGAAAATCACGGATACCAAGTCGAAGTCCGGCAAGGTGTTGCATCTGCTGGGATCGAGTTCCGCCTATAAGCCGCCGTTTCGCAGTCCACACAGCATCACTTTGCTGAAGGGCAAAGTTGTTGGCGACTTTGTGCTCACCGCCAAGGTGCAGACGCTGCAAACCGCACGCGGCCACCGAGACATGTGCCTGTTCTTCGGCTGGCAGGATCCGTCGCACTTTTACTACGTGCATCTCGGCGAAAAACCGGACCCCAATTCGAGCCAAATCTTCATCGTGAAGGACGCACCACGGACTCCAATCACCGAGACCAATGCGGGCGGCATTCCCTGGAAGGATGGTCGCTGGCACGACGTCAAACTGGTTCGGAACATCAAAGATGGACTGATCGCGGTGTACTTCGACGATATGCAAACACCTGTCAAAGTCGCTCACGACAAGACGTTTCAGTGGGGCCTGTTGGGGCTCGGATCGTTCGACGATCTCGGCCAATGGGACGATGTCGTCATCCGCGGTGTGACCATCACCGGCCAGAAACCCGTGCTGCCGAACCCAAAGCGAGCGGCGTCGACTCAGCAGAAGTAGGCGTGATCCGGACTCTCGGCATCACAGTCACAAGCCCGAAACTTAGGGAGCCGAATTCTAGTTCTCGGCCTATACGGTCGTCTCTGCGCAATCCGCCTCGCGGCAACTCGCCATGTCGAGCATGGTTGACGCGATTATTGACAACATTATCGAGGCGCCGAAACAATACAGACCCCATCGGTGAACTATGCGTGTACCGCCAGGGAATTCCTTGAATCCGATGACGATCACCGCCACCACAAAGACGTCCAGCATTGACCAACTGCCGAACACACTTAGTATCCATTTCCCAAACTTAAGCACTGGGTCTGTGGGCGGCCGGCGATGCCCGCACCTTGTGGATGAACTCGCGCTACCAGCTTTGGCGGCTCGACAACATCTTGCCGGCGGACTGAATTGCTTTGAACCACCCGACCCCAGCCACCCCTTGCACGAAACCTGCGCCAAAGAATTCGTCAGTCAAGAGCGGGTTTTCAACACCCTACCCGGCGGGACCCGGTCATTCAGAGTCCACACAGAGTCAACAATGCGAGACTAAATTCATGTTCATCACAAACTGGCTGAATTCCACCATTCAACGCATCCGTGACCAGCGCCGGACACGGCGACGACAACAGCGCGCGAACCGACCGGCGGCCGCGTTGAGGACTGAGGTCCTGGAGGACAGGTCGCTGTTGTCCGCCTTCAGTGCTAGCGGAGCGACCCTGGACATCAATCTGACGGCGGGCGAGTCGCTGCAGATCGTCAGCGCGGGAACGAGCTACACGCTGACATCCAGCGGAACGTGGTCGGGGACGACGAGTTCCAGTGTCTCGACCAGCGGCAGCACGCTGACGGTGACGAGCGCCGGCCTGACGGCGTTCAGCACGATCAACGTGACGGATTCCGGCTCGGGGGCTGCGGTCACTTTCAACAACAGCGGCGCGAACGCGTACGGAGACTCGTTCAACGTTACGCTTGATAACGCGACGCCCGGAGCAGTCACTTTCAACGGAACATCGCAATTCACCGGCTCGGCGGGGTTATCGGTTGTGACGGCCGGCAACATCCTTCTGAACAGCAGTCCGATCACGACCAGCGGCGGCGATGTTTCGCTGATCGCCAGCAACGGCGTGACGCTCAGTGGAGCGGCTGCCGACGTGACGACCGGCGGCGGGATGTTCACCGTCGATGCGGACAGTGACGACAACGGCAGCGGTACGTTCACG
>JAQBZS010000606.1 GCA_027622115.1 Planctomycetota bacterium
GCTCTTCGAGTGGGAGAACGCAATTTTGTCCGGGTACCGTGTGTGGCGCAGTGTCTACGCGAATCGAGGCGGGACGGTGAAATTGGATTTGATCAGACGGACCATTGAGTACGCAGAACCGAAGGGTTAGCCGAAATGAGCGAAACAATAGGGCGATTGATCGTACTTGAAGGTGTCGACGATGTTGGAAAAAGTACGATTGCTGTTCACCTTGCGAATGGAATGAAATCAATCAATCGAGCAAACGTGCTTGCCTTTCCGGGCCGTGAGCCGGGATCGGTTGGTAAGTGGGTCTACGATCTCCACCACGACCCAGAACGGCAATCCATCAACCAGACCTGCTTACAGCTTCTGCACGTCGCATCCCACATCGACTGCATTGAAACGCAGATAAGGCCACTCATTCAAAGTGGCCACGACGTGATACTTGATCGCTATTGGTGGTCAACTTACGCGTACGGAGTTGCCGGCGGAGTCGAAGTTTCACGACTTGACATGATGATCCAACTGGAAAAGGCCGTTTGGGGCGACTGCAAGCCAGATTGCATCGCGCTGCTTCGCAGACGCGAAGCCGAACAGATTGCGAGTGCGCAACTCGTGCGAGAGTATGAAGGCTTGTTTCATCGCGAACAGTCTCGCTGTCGCGCCATCGAGGTGTGGAATGACTCCGATGTTGAGTCCGCCGTCGCCGCGATCACCAACGCAGCGTTTTCGAAGTGATTCATTCTTCATTCTTAACATAATCCGCATAATGTTAAGCTGCATTTTGGCTTCGCTGAGCTAACAATCGCGAGCGTGGTGGACGATCCCCCACCCGGTTTACGCCGGGTCGACGGGCGTGTGCCAGTGGTAGTCGAGGGCGTCGTAGAGCTTCGACCAGTGGTCGGTGTAGAAGTCGTAACCAGCTCCGTCGATGCCGAGGACCAGTTCACCGTCGCATTCGATTGCGTAGATTCCGGTGTCGCCGACTTCATCCCATCCGGTGGTTGTAACCGTCGGGTCGTCGCTGATCGGACGCAGCAGTTTCTCGATATTCCGGATGTCGATAGAATCAGTCGGCATGAAGACTGTGCCCCACATCGGCGTCCAGTAGATAGCTTCGTCAAGCGGCTGAATCCAGCGCGTGGGAATGCTGCTGAATGAATCGACGAGGCGTCGAACGGCATCGCGATACGATTTGCAGTAGACGCAGTCGCAGGCGTGATTGGAATTGAAGACATCGAATCCGTGTGCGGATTTTTCCATTTGAAGAGGGAGGAGGAAGTAAGAATCCCAGCGGGACACCATGCTGCCACCTGAATGCCGACGCTGTCAAAAGCAGACGCCCGCAGGGAAGCTTTTGACGGCGGTTTGAGGCGGTCAGGTAAGGTAGCGTGTGCCCGATGAGGTTACTTCCCTCTCCCCCGCGGAAACAGACGCAACATCGATGATCACTCAAACTTCGGCAGTTCGGGTTTGCCGACGATTTCGGATTCGACGATGCAATTCTGAACACCGGCGCGAGACAAGCGATCCTTCCAGCTTTCGACGAGCAACTGATTACAGAAGTAGATGCCGATTGAGCCGTCAATGCGCGCGTACGCAGCCAGCGATTCGTTCATGCCTCGTTCCGAATCGCTGCTACCTGTGTCGTCCATGTCGGACAGGATCAGCGTGACTGTCTTAGCATCCCCGCCGCCGTATCGAGGATGGTAGTTCAGGTAATCGATGGCGTTCGTCACGCCGCGATTCACCAGTGACCCGCCGCCATCGGCCTTGGTGAGCAGGAAGTTGCGAAACGAATCGGCAGATGGAAAATCCTTTCGCAACTGTATCGGAGTCCCCTCCCAAAGTAGCGATCGTTCTGTGCCGGAAATCTGTGCCAGAATAATGCGATCGTTGAGCGGATCGCTCTTTCTGAAGTAATGGTCGACGCAGGCGGTTGCGAATTCGTAGGCCTTGCCGTCGTTGGCCATCTTCTCAGCAAATGATCCTGAGAGATCCATGACAATCATGACAACATGCTGATGGTTGTTTCGATCAAACGTGTTTGTTTCGGCCATGTCCCGACGTTTTCCGCATCCTGTGATTGTCAGCAGGCACAGCGTTGCGATGAACGCAGTTCGTTTAGAGGTCTTGTAATTCGTCTTCATATTTCGGCTCCGTTTTGAGGTGGGCGATCTTTTCTCGAAGAGTGATTGCGATGAAAATTGAGAACACGAGGACAGCTACATACGCTGTAGTCGCGAAGAGCGAGGTGATTGATAATCCTGAACCGGACCACGTGATCTCGTTGATCGCGACAAAGAACAGGACAAGGTCGGACGCCAGAACGACGACACCGAGGAGCAGCACAAAGCTGTCTCGGTTGTTCTGCTCGCGGATGCGGTGATCGAATCCGATCTTTTCGGCAACCCAAAGCGTCAGGATTCGATCCCACAAGCTGCATACCGCAACCAACATGAACATGGCCATCACCGAAGCCATATCCAATTCGTATGTGCCCTCGAAGTCCTCCATCCAGCCGAGCATCGGTAGCCGATACAGGTTGCGTCCAAGCACTGGGACCAACATCCGAAAGCCTTCGGCGATAATCGACAGATAAACCACGCCTAACACCAGCTTGCTGACGATCTGCCACAACCAGTAGGCGCACCGCGCCCACAACAACTCCCATTCCCGGCCCGATGCCGGAACGCACCGATCTAAAAACTCTCGCATTTGGTCACTCCCATTTCGCGGTTGGAAAGCTGTCATTGATTACCGCGTTCAATCGACGACAATGTGCGTCCTTTGACGCATGACCGATTCGTCGTTCGGCACCAGACGACGTGATCTTCGCCTACGTTCGGAGGTGTGTTGCGCGGGCGCAGACAGATTTACCGTCGGGACGGTGTGGCGGAGCGGCAGGTTATCCGCGACGCGGATTGACCGAAGCGCAGTCGCGGCGGACCGCGGCTGTCTTCACGTGCAAAAACACCCGAGAAGCATGGCTCCTCGGGTGGGATCGAATGATCAACGACGCTTCGCAATGTCGAGAAAACAGTGCCGCAACGCTTCGGCGGCGGGCAGCAAATCGCTTTCGGAAAGCGTATTTGTATGCTTCCACTCACTGGACTCGGTGTCGCGATACGAACGTCGTAACGAGACGTTGTGACGCGTGAACGACTTGCCGTTCTGCAGTGCGACGACGTCCGCAAATATGGCGGCGGATACGTCCCCGAATCGGAAGGTGGCGATGGGTTCAGCCGATGATGTTGCGTCGCTCTTGGCTGGACGCGGAGCCTTTGAAGGTGTATTCGCCATGATAAAGGTTGGAAGAGAATAGAATGCGATTCCTCGTGGCGTACGAGGATGCAGGACTCATCCGGCGTGTCGCATGCCCGCGGTCAAGGGTGTCGAGCGGTGGCTGGTGGGAAGGAATTCGGGAGGCGTCCCCGGTTGCGAAGCGTCCTCGCGAAGCAACCGTTGGTGACGACACACCGCGAGCATCCCTTGTACCGCATAGGGACCGACACGTCACAATGTGGCCTGCTCCGAGCCGCTTAGTCCCCCGCTCTCAGCCGTATTTGCGGACTGCCGATGCTGACGACGAAGGATCTCAACGAGAAAACACTTGCGCGAGATCCGATTCCGTGGCACGCTCACTTTCCTCGGCAACCTGTCGAGGCTTGCGAACTTCAGATCCTTCACCACTGAATGAGGAGCGTACTATGGCGTCCACTGCGCCCGAGAAGACCTTCCGGATCGGATTGGTTTCCGCATCCATCTTTGCCAACGAAGTCGATGGCGAAGGCGGAAAACGAACGATCCGCAACGTAAATCTCCAGCGAAGATATCGCGACGGGGATTCATGGAAATCGTCAACGTCCTTCGGCCTCGCCGACCTTCCCAACGCACTCCGCGTGCTCCAGCTTGCACAGGAATACGTCGAACATCAGGAGGCGGAAGCACAGAACTGATGACGTTCGCATCATTCGACGGCAGCCCCCGCGGCTGCCGTCGTTCTTTTTCGATATCGTTGGCGGGCACGCTGCCGGATCGCGGGCCGGGCCGAAGGCGAAGCGGGCGGGCAAAGCACGCACGCGCAGCCGAAAAGACCGGGCCGCGTCCAAAGCAGCACGGCACGGCGAAAGCCGTCCCTATTGGGACGGCATCCGCTCGCTGAGCTGAGCGACAAGTCGAAGCGTTGGATCGACCTGATCGGGATACAGGATCATCGACGCTTTTTCGACACCGCTCTTGTCGCGATACGTTTTCCACACGACGATCCGATAGACCGGTTTGCGGCGTCGTTTACTGCGGACGAAAACGCCAGCACACAGGCGACGATCCTGCGTAACGGCAACAGGCTTCCACCCGGAAACACTTACGGGAAGAGCGGTACCGTCGCTCAATTGCAGCGGCTTGTTCAGCCCGCAAACCGCTCTGATAAGAGTTGATAGTTTTGCCATGGTATGAATAAGGAATGAAGATAAGACGCCCGATGGGCGCCCCCGCCGATCATGCTGCCCGACCGCTGTCAGGAGAGCTCCGCGACCTTGACGGCGGCTTGAGGGCAGCGTGAACAATGGGGAAGCCACGGAGGGCATTGGTGGTCGAAGAGCTTGCGAAAACAGCACACAACAAACAGCAACACATACATGGGTGGGCGTGACTTGCTCGGCCGCAGGTCGAGTGCAGCGAAGCTGCAAGTGCCGGCTGTAAAGCCGGCTGCATTGCCATTGCCGGAAACGCGGCGTGGATCGACCGACCGTGGAAGGGATACGAGGGTGAGCGTAGTGATCCCGAGTGACCGTACTCTATGCAGCAATTGCAATGCAGCCGGGTTTTGAAATGAGCTTCGCGATTGGAAAAACCGGCACTCAAGTCACGGGAGGAAAACAACTTACAGCAACAACACACAAAACAACACCTGTTGTGCGGCACAACGGCAAATCCAACGGCTTAAACACCGGTTCTGCAACCGGTATCACAACGGGAGAATCACGACGACCATTCAGACGGAGAACGCGATGTGCCGTGACGGTCGTCACGAAGGAAGGATTCGTTTCGGGTTCCCATTTGCGTCATACCAAATGGGTTCCGCGAGAATCTTGTCCGCTGTGAAGTCGTCGACAAGAACGAAACGCAGAAACGGAGCCACTCGATGCTTCCTGAGTGATTCGATCGTCGTCTTCATCCTATGACGTGATTGGATTACGAAACAGACTCGGATATCAACAGCCGATGCAAAGTGCTGTTGGTAACCGTTCACGGCCCAGTGCGAAAGAATTGAAAACTGGTCTAG
>JAQBZS010000607.1 GCA_027622115.1 Planctomycetota bacterium
TCGTTGTTCCACGGCCGAATTCCAACGACGTTTTCGTCGTGACCGACGTCACCCCGGACCGCTTGAGAAATCGCGGGAAGGGGAGTTCGTTGATGTCCACGGCGGACCTGGTGAGCCGTATCCGGAACCCGGCGATGGGTGTCGTTTCGGTGCGCACACAGACGCTCAACGTGCATACCCGGCTGACGCGTCCGCTTTCGGCGTTGCTGATGGTGTTTGTCGTGGTGCCGCTGATCATTCGCCGCGAAAGTCGCAGTCTGATCGGAAACATGGCGATTTGTTGCTGCTCGCTCGCTGGAATCCATGGTCTGGCTCAGGTCTGCCAGAATCTTGGCGGCTCGTTGGTCTCGCCGGATCTCGCGGTCTGGACTCCGGTGATCTTTAGCGGCGGCTTGGGAGCGTGGCTTACGGGTTCCGTGCAGTCCTAAACGGTTTCCTGCGTCACCAATCGAATCGGAGGAACAGTCGTGGCTCAAACGGATTTTTGGCCACAGATTCAAGCCAAGCTCGAAGACGACGGAGCGCCGACACGGTTTATCGAGTTGTTTCGCGAGTACTACGGGCAACTGGTATCCGGCGAGACCGGCTTGATCCCGGAATCCGACCTCGAACCGGTCCGGGAACTGGACGACGCCGATCAACTTTCGACAAGCAACACGGGCCGCGAAGCGTTGAGCCGCACCGTGATGATCAAACTCAATGGTGGGCTCGGCACGAGCATGGGTTTGCAGGGTCCGAAATCCTTGCTGCCCGTTCGAGGCCGCCGCACGTTTCTGGAAATCATCGCGCGACAAGCCGCCCATGACGACGTGCCGCTCATCTTGATGAACAGCGACGCTACCGAAGCGGAGTCGTTGGCGTTCTTGGATCAACTGCATCTCCAAGACACGCGGATGCCGCGAAGCTTTCGACAACACCGCATTCCGAAAATCCGCCAAGACAATTTTGCGCCGGTCGCATGGACCACCACGGAACTCGAATGGTGCCCACCGGGCCACGGCGATCTGTACACGGCACTCCTCACCAGCGGCGTGATGGAGCACATCTTGAGCGCGGGTTTTCGATATGCGTTCGTGTCCAATGCCGACAATCTAGGAGCCGTGATCGATGCGGCGATTCTCGGTTACATGGTCGAACGCGACTGCCCGTTCTTGATGGAGGTGGCCGACCGCACCGAAATGGATCGCAAAGGTGGGCATGTGGCTCGCCGTCGCAGTGACGGCCAATTGCTTCTCCGCGAATCCGCCCAATGTTCGCCGAGCGACGAGGGTTCGTTTCAGGATGTCGAGAAATACTCGTACTTCAACACCAATAATCTGTGGATTGATCTGCGACGCGTGCGAGACCTGCTCACTGCCGAGCGACACATGCTGTTGCCGCTCATCCGCAATTCCAAGACGGTGGATCCGCGAGACGCCGCATCGCCCGGCGTGTACCAATTGGAAACGGCGATGGGGTCGGCAATCGCGGTGATGGCCGGTGCCTCCGCCATCCGCGTTTCGCGAAAAAGGTTCGCTCCGGTGAAGTCAACGCATGAGTTGCTGCTGGTGAGATCGGACGCATTTGTCGAAACGGATCAGCATCGAATCGTGCCGCACCCGGATTGGCGAGGCACCACCGTCGAACTGGATGCTCGATACTACAAATTCGTCGACGAATTGGACTCGCGCTTCCCACACGGACCGCCATCCATGTTGAACTGCCGCCGGCTGCGAGTCGATGGTGACATTAGGTTCGGTCGCAATGTCGTTCTCAATGGGAATGTTGCTCTTCAGGCTCCACCGAACTCAGTTCCAGATCGAACGATTATTGGCGATTCGGCAGAAGCGGGAATCATTTGTCATTAGTTATTTGTCATTAGTTATTTGTCATTAGTCATTTGTCATCTGAAGTCATGGTGCCGGACAGTGACGAAGCACGAATTCAATTCATTAGTCATTTGTCATTGGAGGTGCTGCCAAAGACGACCGTGGGAAAGCACATTGCCGGGCAATTGCTGCGGTCGGGAACATCGCCCGCGCCAAACTATGCAGAGGCGCGCGGCGCGGAGAGCAATTCGGACTTCGTTCACAAACTGAGAATCGCCCTCAAAGAACTCAACGAGACCTGTGTGTGGCTGCGGATGATTTGTCGCGCCGAACTCATGAAAGCAGAATTGCTAGACGACCTCATCGATCAAAACCAACAACTCTGCCGCATACTCAACGCATCCGCAAAGACTGCCAAAACGAAAGTGACAAGCGACGCCGCCATTTCAATGACAAATGACTATTGACAAATAACTAATGACAAATCTTTAACGTTTTTCAGGAATCCAAAAGCCGATTCGCCAATGTGAACTGTTCGATCGCCAACAACCGCACGAGTTGATCCGCCGACGTCAATTTGGACTTTTGCAACGACGCTGCCGTCGAATCCCGGACCGCACGAATCAAGACGTTTTTTGCGGTGTGTTCCATGTCGATGAATTCCACAATCCGCGTGTGATATCCGTTGGCTTCAAGGTATTCGGCTCGCAAGGCATCCGTGGCGATCGCGGCGAGGCGTTCGCGAAGAATTCCGTGCTTGAGAATCGCAGCCAACTCGGGTGACTGAAGTTGCGGAGCCAATTCGTGTTGGCAGCACGGCACGGCGAGGATTACGTTGGCTTGCCACGAAATGCCTTTGGCAATCGATTCATCCGTGGCGGTGTCGCACGCATGCAGCGACACACACAAATGCACGTCACCGTCCATCGGCAAGTTGGCGATGTCGCCGACGCGAAAGGACAGGCCTTGGCAATCGAGCGATTCGGCGATTCGCGAACAGTCGTCAATCACGGTCTGTTTGAGATCCAGCCCGATGATGTCCACGTCTCGCCCGCGAAGTTTGGTGAGCAAGTGATGCAGCGCGAACGTGAGATAGCTCTTGCCGCAGCCGAAATCGACGATTCGCAACACGCCTTCCGACGGCAGATGTTTGATGACATCGTCGACCAACTCCAGATAACGATTGATTTGCCGAAACTTGTGGTACTTGGATTTGACGACACGACCGTCCGCCTGCATGACGCCGATCGCCGCGAGAAACCCGCATGGTTCGTCTTGAGGGATCAGGTAACGCTTGACGCGATTGTGTTGGGCGGGTGTCAACTGTTTGGTCGCTGGCGTTTGGTCGACTTTGAAAGAACCGTCGCTTTGTTTGCGCGCCGAGTAATCCGCGTTCGTAGTGAAGAGATGGCAGCGACGAAACGTCGGCAGCAATTCGCGACATCGATCGATACTGCCGACGACATCCAAGTTCGCGTGCGTTTCCGCCGACTTGGATCTCAGACTGAATTGCAGTCGTCTGTTGCCGTCCTGGTCGATCCTTCGGATGCCGACGCGACTGACGTCCGCGCGCTGCCCACCAACGGGACGACTCAGAGTCATTTGCACAAAAGAACCGTCGCGGAGGGATTCAGCCAGTGTTTCCAGGAACTCATTCATGGGCGGCATTATGTCATCACGATTGAAATTGCACGAATGCGCGCGGGACGCGGCGAATTCTCGAAATGCTTCAGTCCGCCCGAACGGACGGCATGGATTGATTCCCGCAAATTGGTCAACATAGACATTCAGCGCGTGATCAAGCCGATACACTGGAATCACTTTCCGGTCTCGTTTTTCCCGAGGATCAATCATGCCCACAAAGCCCGCACGTCCCTGTCGCCGAGACGAACATTCGGCAAGCGTCGGCAATCATCCGCTGGCACCGGTCGGCGGTGGTCTCATCCGAGTCGGATCGCGCCGCTGGTTCTTGCAGGCGGGACTCGCGGGAACTGCCGGGTTGTCCATGCCGACGTTGCATAAAAACCGCGCTGAGGCCGCTGGGCGATCGACGTCTGGAAATCCGCGGAAAGCAGTCATCTTGTTTTGGCTCTCCGGTGGACCCAGCCAGATCGATATGTGGGATCCCAAACCGGACGCCCCGCAGGAAATCCGCAGTCCGTTCAGCCCGATTTCGACGGCTGTTCCCGGTATTCAGTTCACCGAGCATTTACCGTTGCAGGCATCGATCGCGGACCGGCTGACCGTAATTCGGTCCGTGGACTGCAAAGCCAGCAATCACACACCGATCACAATGCAAGCCGGAAACCCACTGGCTCGACGCACCAACGACGGGAAAGACGGCGGCGGATATCCATCGATGGGGTCGGTCGCCGCCCAGTTCCGCGGAGCCAACGATCCAGACTTGCCGGCCTTCGTCGGGCTGGCGAAATCGTGGACGTCGGATGTGTGGGGTGCCGGGCATATGGGAACGGATTATGAGCCGGTTAAGGGACTGGAATTGTCCGGAAAATTCCAGATGCCGCCCGGAATTGCGGCTCAACGACTTCAAGATCGTGATTCGCTGCGGCGGCAATTCGATCGACTCGACCGCGATTTGGATCAACGCCGGACGCTCGAAGCATTTGATCGCTCGACACAACAAGCCTACGAGATGGTGGTGTCGGGCAAAGTTCAGCGAGCGTTCAATCTGGACGACGAAGTCGCGGGGACTCGCGAGGAATACGGTCGCGACAGCATTGGCGAAAAAGCCCTGCTGGCGCGGCGGTTGGTGGAGTCCGGCGTGACGTACGTCTTGGTCAGCGGAGCGTGGGGCTATTTCGACCACCACGGTGACAACGTTCGCTGGGGCGGCATCGAAAAGGGACTGAAGCCGCTGTTGCCGCGAGCCGATCGGGCCATGTACGCCCTGGTGCGGGATCTTGAAAACCGAGGTCTGTTGGATGACACAATGGTGATGATGATGGGCGAATTCGGTCGGTCTCCCGTCATCAACAAGGAAGCCGGTCGCGATCACTGGACCAACGTAATGTCGATGGTTGTAGCCGGCGGCGGATTCCAACACGGACAAACCATTGGCAGCACCGACCGTCGCGGCGGAGCCATTCACAGCGCGGCCGTGCGTCCACAGGATTTGGCGGCAACAACATTCCGTCACCTCGAAATCGACCTCAATTCGTACTGGGGCGATCATCGCGGTCGTCCGATCCCAATCGTCGCCGAGGACGGACGCCCGATTCCAGGACTTTCGTAGCCCAGACGTTGGAGTTCTTTAACGATTTCCGCATCATCGCGCTGCTTCCGAACGATCATGCCGAACGGGACCACGACCAGCGGCAGCGCGTACGAAGTGGTTAAAGCGCAAGTCACCCGATTCCGCGCCGACGGCTCGGCTCACGTTTTCAGACGGAGCCTAGTCCTTAACCCAGCGAGACTAATTTACAAGAAGTAGCAAATAG
>JAQBZS010000608.1 GCA_027622115.1 Planctomycetota bacterium
AACCACCCGACCCCAGCCACCCCTTGCACGAAACCTGCGCCAAAGAATTCGTCAGTCAAGAGCGAATTTCCAACACCCTAACCCCACCCCCAAGATCGATTTATATCTATTCTACTGCCGACCGCGCATGTATTCCCGCATGGCGTAGTGCCAATTCGTGATGTCGTAATCCGTCAGCTTGTAAACCAGGATCGACGAACCGACGCGGACTTTGGGTTCGAAAAAACGTAGGTAACCGAACGCATCCAAATCGACGGCGGTGGTCGAACCGTCCGGATGTCGGATCGGTGTCGGTCGGCCTTCGACAAAGTTGACGCTTGCGGCGTACCAACCGGGCTCCGGCATTCGTGGGGGCGGTAGTTCGTAGCTTAACCCCGCACGACTTGGAGGCACGGTGCCGAAATACGCCAGCCGCAGATGCGGCATGGGGTGTTGCGCGACATAGTCCGCCAAGGCGTCGAGATCCTGCCCCCAATCAATGTTGGAATCGAGCAGCTTTGTCCGACCGCCCTCCGTCCCGCCAATCCATTCATTGAAGTAGCCCAGATGATGCGGGTGGAAACGCAGCGGCGCGAGTACCCCCACGCACACCAACGCGATCAACGTTGACGCCAACCAAAATCGCCGAGTTGTCGCTAGACCGGCGATCGATCCGGCGGCGACGAGGTACAAGAACGGGAACGCCGGCAAGATGTATCGCAGGCCGAGTTGCATTTTCGAAAAACTACCAATCACGGTCAGCACCGCCAGCGGCAGCAACAGCAGCACGTTCGACCGCAATTCACCCGGCACGCGGAATTGCCACATGGCTCGCAAAAGTCCGCACAGAAACAGCAACTGCACGGCGTGCGGCAGCTTGTACAGCAACACCATGACGTAGTACTCGCGAAACCCCGTCAGCCGCCATTCACGGTCGAGGAACACGGGGTGATCGCCTTCCATCATTCTTCGCTGATGATCGATGCCCAACACGTAATCGCGCGGCAGCGGTACGGAGAGGCTCGCCGTCCACGGCATGCGCGTTTGCAGGTTGCCGAGGATTTGACTGCGAAACTGGAAGTCCGCCAAACGCGTGCCCGTACCTTGAAACAGATATCCGCAGTTGATGATCACCACGCTGCCGCACAACAAGGCGATCCAGTACTTCAAGTGTGTCCGGATTGGTACGCGAGATTCATCAGTGGGTTTCGTCAGCAGGTACACCACGGGAGCCAGCGCAAAAAGCAACACGCACGTGAACTTCGCAAGCTGAGCCGCACCCAAACAGCAGCTCAACAACACGGCATTCTTGCGAGTCACACTGCGTCGCATCGACCAAGCTCGCCACAGCGTGAGCACGAAGAAAAACGCGGCCGCCAAATCCGTGGTGGCGAGCGCCGCGTTGGCAATCATCGCCGGGCTGGCGGAAATCATGAGCAACGCCAGCAGCCCACCGCGAACTCCAAACAGTTGCGTGGCCCAATGCGCCGTAATCCAGCACGTCAACACCGAGACCAACACCACCGGCAGGCGAGCCCAGAAGAACAGACTGCGATATCGATCCGCGTTGGCGTCGAGAAACTGGTCGCCGTATAGCCACAAGTCGTCGGATGCCATGGCCGGACCGGGGTCGGCACCGGCCGGCAGCAACGGCACGGCACACAGCATCCGCATCAACGGCGGATTGAGGTCTTCGTAATGGAATTGCCCGGTCGACAGGTTGAGCAGTCCGACGGGCACGTGCCAGTATTCGTCATGCGTGATCGAACAATACTTCGCGGTCAGCGTCGCCAGCGTGGCGTGCAATACCAGCAATGCCACTACAACGATCAGCACCGATCGACTCGCGCGGCAAGCCGCCACCAGACCGGGAGTCATCCGTGGTTCCATCGTGGTGTCGGTTGCGGGCATGAACGACGCGTCCTCACCGTGTTGCTCAATAGAAGCGATCTGAAAAGGGGTCTGACCCTTTGGATGCCTCGCTAAATCCCGGCTAAAACGGAGGCCGGAGAGGGTCAGGCTCCTTTTTCAGATCGCTTCTAGAACTCAATAGAAGTAGAAATGCATGAACACGGCGAAGCTGCACAGCAGACCTGCCCACACGCGATCTTCGGTCAGCACGATACCGATTGGGCCGGAGTCGGGAGCGGCGGCCCGGCGAGCGCTCACCGATGCGCAAATCGGGGTGAAATACATCGCCCACGTCCACACCATCGCCATGATCGCGGCAAATGTAGGCGTGATCGATTCGGCGTACATCAAGAAGCCCAGCAACGCGTAAAAGCCGATCGAACCTCCGATTTTCGCGCCCAAGCGGCCGAGTGCCCCTGGCGCGTGTCCGCCAAGATCCGTCCACACCAGTCGCTGACGATCCTCGCCACTGAAGCCCATCAAACTGAAGGACCGTCGCGTCAATCGACTCACCACGACAAACACCAACGCGCACAACGCAATGACTGCGACGACTCGATGAAAGAAGTTGAGTTGCGGACCAATGCGCGTGTTAAGCCACGTCAATCGGTCTCGCTGCGACTCGATGGCTGCGGCGATTTCGGCTCGCGGCTTGTCCCGCAGTTCTTCGGGCAGGTCGTTGATCTTGACCTTATCCAGCGGCTGCGTTTCGGTCAGCACCGAGTACACGGCGGGATTCATGCCGTGGTGATGGTCGTAATGAGCCACGACGGCCCAGGAAAAACCGATGCCGGCAATGATCGTCAAGAACGCGGCCGTGGCCGTGCCGCCGCGCCACAACATTCCCAAGACAAACGCCACCAGTAAACCGGGCGTCAGGTAGTTCTGATAGTCCGCGATCGTGAGGAAGAAGTTCGCCTTGGAGTTCGGGTCCAACACCACGATCGCCATCCACGCCGCCACCACGACAAACACCACGATTGAGATCCGACCGACTTTGATCATCTGCTCGTCCGTGGCGTCGGGACGGATGTATTTCTTGTAGATGTCCACGGTGACGATCGTAGCCGCCGAATTCATCATGGAATCGATGGACGACAGAATCGCGCCGATCAACCCCGCGGCAATCAAGCCGATCAACCCCGTCCCGATGGGAATCACCAACTTCACGAGTTCCGAAAACGCGGTGTCTGGATCGGGCAACGCATTGGGAAACATGTAGAACGCCGCCACGCCGGTGCCGATCGCAAAGAACGGAATCAGCAGTTTCAGAAATCCCGCCGCGACAATTCCCGTGCGAGCCGCCGCATCGCTTCGGGCCGCGAGCGCTCGTTGCACGATGAATTGATTCGTGCCCCAATAGAAAAAGTGCATGCAAAGTAGGCCGGTCAACACCCCGGTCCACGGCAACTGCGGATGCTGCGGCGGCAAATAGAGATGCATTTTGCCGCCGTCTCGCTGATCTTCGACACGGTCACGTTTCCGCATTTCATCCCACCCGGATTGAATCCGCCCGAACCAGGATTCCGCTTCGCCCGCAGCCCCTTCGCCCGCCGCGACGACGGGCTGACCGGCCGAGCGCAGCAAGTTCGGATTGGACACGTATTGAAACGTCAGAATCGAGACCCAAATCCCAGCCGCCAGCAGCAACACCGACTGCATGACGTCCGTCCAAACCACCGCCTTCAATCCGCCAAAAATTGTGTACGTTGCGGAAATCACCGCCAGCGCGATGACGAAGAACATGTAGTAGTTCTTGTTGACCTTCACTTCGGCGGGCGGAGTCTTGGCCACCGCGTTGCCATCGGCTGCCGGCGGTCGGTCACGGCTTCCGACGGTTTCTGCATGTCCACCGGCGACAATCTCGACGGCGTCGCCTTCCATCATCACGCAGATGGTTCTGGCACCGATGTATAGACCGGGGACCATCTGCACCACGGCCATGATGATCACCATGATCACGGCATACGACACACGGCTGAGATCGTCGTAGCGGCGGCCGAGGTATTCCGACAACGTGTAGATGTTGAGCTTGCGATAGACGGGCAAGAAGCCGTAGCACAACGCGAGCAAGCCGAAGATCGCCCCAAGTTCAAAGTGACTCTGCGCGAAGCCGACACTGAAGCCGATGCCCATCATGCCGACCATGTGGTTGGCGCTGACATTACTGCCGAAGATGGACCCGGCGACTCCCCACCACGGGATCTTGCGTCCCGCGAGGAAATAGTCTTCGGAAGATTCTTCGCGCCGACCGGCGATCAACCCCACGACCATGACGCCCACGAGCGCCGCAAAAAAGATGATCAGATCGATCGGCGTAATCACATCGCCAAACATGCGGCACTTTCAAGAAACTGGAGATCGATGATTGGCGATTGATGGAACCACAAGATCGAAAATCAAAAATCAAAAATCCTACGACTTCTTCTTTTTCTTCACGATCTTGCCGTTTTGGATGTCTTGCACGACTGCCGCCAACACAGCGGCATCTTTGCCGGCCATCACGTGTTGGATACGGCTGTCCGGGACATCGAGCCGCTCCATCAAGCCTTCGGCGGATTCCCAGAGCTTCACTTTTTTCTTTTCGGATTCGGCCAGATAAAGATTGGTGACGAGTTCGCTCAGCTTTTGCTCGTCGAGTTGGTCTCGATTGTCGTAGTACCGCTTGATGATGCCCTGTTGGTATCGCGAATGGTCCGCCATGTGCTTTTCCGTTGTTTGCGGTGAAGGATGTTGGGGTCGGGTTGAGAGTCGCTAGAAGCTATCTGAAAAGGGGGTCTGACCCTCTCCGGCCTCAGTTTTTACCGGGGTTTAGCGCAGCTTCCAAAGGGTCAGAACCCTTTTTTCAGATAGCTTCTAGACGCATGCCGTGTTCCAGCGCAGGCACACAAGATACTGGAGAATGGACGCGCGGGCGACTCGTCGGCAACAATCGCAAACCTACCGAATCGATCGTAGCTTGGGACCATTGTCCCGAGCGGTCACGGGACAATGGTCCCGTGCTATCTGGGAAGATTCACATTGCGAGTTGCTTCAGAATGCAACTTGCATGAGTGCCATCAAGCCAAAACCAGTCATGAACGCCCAGGCAATTGGGTTCGGCGATTCGGTTCTGAGCGCGTCGGGAATCATCTCCATCACCACGAGATACATCATTGCTCCGGCCGCGAAACCGAGCAGCGGGAGCATCAGCGGCTCAAACACCCAGACGAGCAAGGCGGCCGGCACCGCGGCGATCGGCTGTGGCAGGCTGGTGAGAGTGGCCAATGCAAAGCACTTCCAGATGGATGCTCCTTCCGCTCGCAGCGGCAGGGCGACGGCGAGCCCTTCGGGAATATTGTGGATCGCAATGGCAATGGCGATGGAGGTG
>JAQBZS010000609.1 GCA_027622115.1 Planctomycetota bacterium
GTCGACTCGAAAAAAAGAATCGACTTGAAGCACGCTCGCCAATTCTGGGCATTTCGACCGCTGCGGCAAACGGTCGTTCCCGGCGTGAATTCGGACTGGCCAGCCTCAGCGGTCGACCGGTTCATCCTGGCCAAGCTGCAAGCTCGCGGGTTGACGCCGGCGCCGCCCGCCGATCGTCGCACGTTGCTGCGCAGAACCACCATGACGCTGACCGGACTGCCGCCGACACCGGACGAGCTGGACGCATTCGCTGCGGACGAGTCACCCGCCGCGCTGGCGGAAGTTGTCGATCGGCTACTGGCGTCGCCTCATTACGGCGAGCGTTGGGGACGCCATTGGCTGGATGTCGTGCGATATGCGGATTCCAACGGGCTCGACGAAAACATCCATCACGGCACCGCCTGGCGGTATCGCGACTTTGTGATCGAGGCATTCAACTCGGACCTGCCGTTCGACGAATTCGTCACGGAGCAAATCGCCGGAGACCTCCTGACGTCTGCGACCGAAACGGAACGGCACCGGCGGTTGATCGCCACGGGCTTTCTTGCCATCGGCCCCAAGGTGCTGGCGGAAGTGGACGAAACCAAGATGGAAATGGACATTATCGACGAGCAACTCGACACACTCGGCCGTTCCATGATGGGGCTGACGTTGGGGTGTGCTCGCTGCCACGATCACAAGTTCGATCCCATTTCCGCCAAGGACTACTACGCGTTGGCCGGCATCTTCAAGAGCACGCGCACGATGGAGCACTACACCAAGATTGCTCGCTGGTGGGAGAATCCGATCCCGTCGGCGGCCGACAAGTCCCGTCAGGCGGATCACGCCAAACAAATCGCGGCGTCGAAGTCCAAGCTCGCAACGTTCATCACCGCAGCCAACCGTAAAGTGCTCGATTCGCTGCCGGATGGTGCCGAGCCGCCACAGAACTTGGAATCGAAATACCCCGCTGCCACCAAGGCCGAACTGAAGACGCTGCGAGACGCCATCACGAAACTCGAAAAGAATCCGCCCGAAGTCTCCACCGCGATCGGTGTCGGCGAACGCACGGCCACCGACTTGCCGGTCCATATTCGGGGTAGCCATTTGACGCTCGGTGATGTCGTGCCTCGCCGTTTCCCGATCTTTCTGGCGGGCGATCAACAGACGGAATTCGGCCCTAAACAAAGTGGTCGCTTGCCGCTCGCAAACTGGCTGACGTCGGAGGAGCACCCGCTGACCAGCCGAGTCATCGTCAATCGCGTGTGGCGCTGGCATTTCGGACGCGGCCTAGTGGATTCGCCGGACAATTTCGGCAATCTCGGGCAACGCCCCGTGAACCAACCGCTGCTGGATTGGCTGGCTGTGGAATTTCGCCGGCACGGTTGGTCGATCAAGTGGCTGCATCGCACGATCTTGTTATCGAGCACCTGGCGAATGAGCAGCCGCATGGACGCCAAGGCCAGTGAGGTCGATCCCGAAAACCGTCTGCAATGGCGAGCTGACATCCGGCGTTTGGAAGCCGAGGCGATTCGCGATTCGATTTTGGCAGTCACCGGTCAACTCGACCGCACGATGCGGGGGACGTTGATCACGCTGAAGAACCGCAGCTTTTTCTTCGATCACACATCGAAGGACACAACGGATTACAGCTCGAATCGACGTTCGGTGTATCTACCCGTCGTACGCAATCACCTGTATGAGGTGTTTTCCCTGTTTGACTATTCGGACGCCGGCAGCGTGGTTGGCAGCCGCACGACATCGGTCGTCGCTCCGCAAGCTCTGTTCATGATGAATAGCGATTTCATGCTCCAAGCCAGCAGATCGTTGGCGAAACTCGGCACCGTCGATGGATCCGACGACGCACGCGTCAACGGCTTGTACCGGCGTGTCCTCGGTCGTCGGCCGACTGATCGAGAACTCAAGCAATCGCTCGACTTCATCAATCGCTCAGCAGCTTTGGGCAGCGAGCGAGATGCCGGTTGGGCCTACCTGGGGCAAGTCCTATTGTCGTCCAACGAGTTCATCTATTTGAGATAGCGCCGATCACGCGATCAATACCTTCACGACTCGTGCTTCGGGCACCATCGAATGAGGTCGATCGAGTGAATCGTACAATTCGCGGCGATTTGACAAGCACGTGCGATAACTTAGAGCGGTCGATTTGGGCGGATCGCCCTGACACCGGGGATCAACGCAATGGCCCTGTCAAAGTCTTCACCGCAGACGGCGACAGCATTTGGAGTCCAGCCGACAACTTTACAGTGCTCGGCAACGTCGTGACTGCGATTGAATCGAAGAGTCCGGCTCCTCAAGTTGCTGCTCTCGAAGCCGTGTACATCGATGCGTTGGCTAACGAATCGATTGAACTCACAGGGACGGTCATTCGAGACGCCGAGCCGCTGACGGTCGAACAGTCTGAAACCGCGCAACTGCCACGCGAGAAATCAGCCACGGTTGATGATGCATTCTTCGAAGCACACGCGGAGAGTGTCGTGGATGCCAACTCTGAAGAGCGTGCTTCCCAGGGAGAGGAAGTCGTGCTCGACGATGTGTTTGCGGCAATGGCCCGCAGCCACAACCTCATTCACGCCTGCTGAACTAACCCGAGGCCCAACCAAAAATGGCTGCATAGTTCAGACGCCGCCCGTCGCGGAAGCAATGCCACACGTCAATGGGAAATGCGATAGAGATGCTCATTCGTGCGAATGAACAGCGAGGAATCCGCCACGGCATAGGACGCCAGTGTGCGAGCTTGCATCGCGTTCTTGGACAGCAAGGTGTACTTGGTGCCGGCTTCAATCACGGTGGCGTCGCCTTGTTCGCTTTGAAAATAGATCTTCCCATCAATCGCCACGGGTGACGACGAATAGTTTCCACCGAGTCGTTCCTGCCAGTGCTGTTTGCCGCTGACCGCATCCACGCACGTGGCCACCCCGCCGTCACTTACGAGATACAATTCGTGACCCACCAACACGAACGACGGCGTATGCGAAACCGTTTTCTCGAGCGTCCACTTCACGTGCGTGTCCGTGACGTTGCCGGTGCCCGTGGGATCGATCGCAATGAGCTTCGGCTTGTTGTAGCCGGTCGAGATGAACACCAATCCTTGCCCATAAACCGGTCGCGGAATGACCGAGTATCCCGTGTAATCGACTTGCCAGATCGTGTCCCCGTTGGCCGGATCGTAGGCAATCACCAGATTGGAACCGGGACTGATCACTTGAGTGCGATCGTTGACCTTCAATACCAGCGGGGTGCTGAACGAAAAGTGTTTTTGTTTGACGATCGGCGGCCGCTGCTTTTTCCATCGCTGCTTTCCGGTCGCCGCATCCAACGCCGCGACAAACGGATCTTTCGCACCGTCCGCGCTGTAGATCAACACGCCGTCCACCAAAACAGGACAGCCGCCATTGCCGTGAACCGGCGGGTATTGCAGCGAGTCGTTGCGCCACACGACATCTCCGTCGAGTTTCAAACACGCAGTCCCCTTCGTCCCGAAATGCACGTAGATCCGGCCGTCGGCGATAATCGGGGTGGGGCTGGCATGGCTGTTCTTGTTGTGAATTTTGCTGTTCTTTGCATCCTGTTTGAAGACTTCGACATCCCACATCCGTTCGCCGTTCTTGGCGTCCAGGCAGAGTGTCCGCAGCGAGCGATCCAGCGGGTCGCCGCCTTCGATCGGCACGGCGGACGTCAGATAAACTCGACCGTCGAGGTACACCGGAGACGACCAGCCTTCGCCTTCGATCGCGACTCGCCAGGCGACGTTCTCAGTCGTCGACCATTTCACCGGAACGTTCTTCTCGGTGGAGATCCCCTGTCCGCCCGAACCTCGGAATTGCGTCCAGTTTTCGGCGTGAGTCGCGGAATTCAAGAAGAAACAAGCGACGAGCATCAGGGCGGTGCATCGAACGGTCATCAGCGGTCTCACAGGGAAAGAGGTTGATGGAAGGAGTTGACGGAAGGCGCGAGGCGGGAAGCGGATGGAGAATTCAGCGGGATGCGCAGTATGGAGCATGGACCGAGAAGTATGAAGCTTGCGCAGCCTTTAACTTTTGGCTGGCATTCTTCATCCTGCGTCTCTTTTCCTGAAAGGCGCACCCGTGCTAGCCGGCCAAATCACTGAATCGTGCAAGATCGAACTTGTCGACATCCCCGAACCGCAATTGCCCGACGCACCCGGACACATCGTCTTCCAGCCGGAAGTCACGTGCTTGTGCGGATCGGACTTGCCATTCTTTGAACTAAACGCAGAAGTCAAGCACTCGGCGGCGGTGGGGCAGTCCCTGCACGAAATGGTCGGGACGATCGTCGCCACGAACGGAACTCGCTGGAACGTGGGCGACAAGGTCATGGCCGTGCCCTTCGATCAGACGGGCTTGTTCGAACGCTACGTCTTGCCGGAAGACCGAGCGGTTGCGGTCGACCCGCGAGTCCCCATGGAAGTCGGCATGCTTGTGCAACCGCTCGGCACGGTGATCTGTGCTCTCAAGAAGTTGCCTTTGCTGATCGACCAGGACGTGGTCATGATCGGACAAGGACCAATGGGGCAGTTATTTACCAGCATGCTCCGCAATCTCGGTGCCCGCAAAATCATCGGGATTGATCTGCTGCAATCGCGGCTGGACTTCAGCAAACGCATGGGCGCCACGCACACGATTTGCAATGCGGTCGATGATCCCGTGGAAGCCGTTCGAGAACTGACTGACGGTCGCATGGCGGACATCGTCATCGAATTGGTCGGCCACACGCATCACCAAATCAATCTCAGCATCGAACTGTGTCGATCGCATGGCAAGGTGTTGTCGTTCGGCGTGCCGCCGCAAACGATCGACAACATCAAATGGGCCGAATTGTTTTGGAAAAACATCTCGATCATCACATCCGTGAATCCGACGTTCGAGCGAGACTGGCCCTTGGCGATGCAGTGGGTTGCAGAAGGCCGGATCGATGTCGCGCCGATGGTGACGCAACGATTTCCACTCGCTGAACTCCAGCAAGCGTTCGAGACATTCCATCGCCGTGAAGGAACGGTGATCAAGGTCGCGGTCGACTTCCCCGCATACACAAACGCGTGACCGACCGAGGTGTAGCCGAAGTCGCCGGACTTTGGTTGGCGTGCATACCAGTCTTGAAGCCAACCAAAGTCTGGCGACTTCGGCTACGACAGTCATTCTTCGGAAGCCAAAGTCTGGCGACTTCGGCTACGACGGTTTAACCGATGGCGTCGCGCGACAACGTCGGTTGGTTGCCGGCGCGGTTCAGGAATTTCGG
>JAQBZS010000610.1 GCA_027622115.1 Planctomycetota bacterium
GCGACTTGAAGCCCATCAACTGACTCAAACGGCGATTGATTAAATCGACAGTCCCCGAGCAGGCGGGGGGTACGTGCTCGAATATCTGATTAAGCGCCGCACGATGTTGTTGCGCGACCAGATGGTCACTGCGTCGATGGGTTTGGCCAACGCCGCTCAAGCCGGTTTGTCGCTGGCTCAGGGCTTGCAGAAGGTCGGCCAGGAAACGGCCATGCCGCTCGCGGCGGAACTGAATCGCATCGTTCGCGACCACATCAAAGGTGGGCTGCCGTTGCTGGAGGCCATTGTCAATGTGCGACAGCGATTGAAGGTTGACGCATTCTCCGTGTTCTCGCTGGCGATTCAATCGGCGATGGATCGCGGTGGCCGGATCAACGCCGCCCTGGAACGCATCAGCCACAGTCTACAAGAGAACCAACGCCTGGAACGGAAGCTGTTGGCTGAAACGTCGGCGGGGCGAGCCGCAGTGTTGATCCTCGCGCTGTTTCCCTTGGTGTTTCTCGGCATTTTGGCGGTGTTGTCTCCCGACGGTGTCCGCCTGCTGTTTCGCACGGTCTGGGGTCAACTCGCGTTGATCCTGGCGGGTGCCTTGGTGTTTTGTGGAGTTCGCTGGGCGGCTCGGATCTTGAACATTGATATGTGATTCGTTTAACCGTTACCCGAAGGCGTACGCGCTATAGCAGCGAATTCGAGTCCACCTTTAACTGACAATTAGATTCAACAAACCTGTTCCTTACAAACTGCGCTTTGATTGATGGAAAGTGTCACCATGAACGACATGCACTCGCACGACACACTGGTCCATATCACCGCCGCGTTTAGCGCGTTGGCGGCGGGCCTATTGGCCTACCAACTCTTACGCATCACGAATCTTCGCACGGTCGGTGCCGCCCACGACTGGCAATTCGACGAACAGCGTTTACTCCGCGTGCGGGCCGGCAACGCGACCTTCCGCTTGTTCGAGCCACTGATTCGCGAAATGGCGGACCGTCGCTGGTTGCATTCGCTCGGTGGCTTGGAACGCGTGACGCGATACTTGGCGTCCGGTTGCGAATCCTTGCCCTGGAAGCCCCGTGAGTATCTGGCGACCAAGGCGTTCGAGTCGTTGCTGGTGGCGATCATTGGCATCGCCGCCGCGCTCCGATACGCGTCGGTTCGAACGGCTCTGATGCTGGCCGCTGTGTCGTGGTTGGTGATGCTGCACAGCACGATTTCGTCGCTCAAAAAACGTGCCCACAAGCGGATTCAGGCCATCCAATTGCGATTGCCGTTCGCGGTGGATCTCATGGCCTTGATGATGGAATCCGGCAGTACGTTTCACGAAGCGTTGAAGACCGTGGTTCAAGAATCCGACGGGCACGCCATCCATACGGAGTTGGCCCGAGTGGAAGCGGGGCTGCGGCGAGGCTTGTCAACCCGCGAGGCATTGCAGGGACTGCGCGAACGTGTCCCCAGTCAAAACGTCGACGAAACCGTGTTTGCGATCAACAGAGCCGAAGAACTCGGGACACCGTTGAGCAAGATGCTGTTGAATTTGGCCGAAAAAATGCGGTTGCGGCGATCGCAGTGGGCGGAACGCGTGGCCGGAGAAGCCCAGACCAAAATGGCCTTTCCGGCGCTGGTCGTGATGAGCAGTTGCCTGTTGATCATCATCGCGCCGTTTGTGTTGGAAGCCATTGCGGGAGAGTTATAGGCATGATCTGTTTCAGCCGCAGAGCGGCGACAGCATATAGCCTGGCGCGTAAGCACCAGTTTGTAAGACGGGCACTCTTGCCCGTCTCGGTGTGGACGGGCAAGAGTGCCCGTCCTACGGCAGATTCCCATCTGCCACTCGTCTAAATAACCATCTTAACTACTAACACAGAGACAACAAATGCCATCAATCTTGATCGTCGGAAACGACAAAGCCACTGCCACGAAACATTGGATCGAACAACGTGTCCTTCGAGTGGGCGGCGCCGCTGAGTGCGACATTCAAGTGGACGGTATGACCAACACGGCGTTCATGCTCGAATTTCGCGACGGACGCTACTTTGTCATCAATCATTCCGGTGGCGACTTCCGGATCGGAGAGCTGCAAGTCGGCAACATGGAGTCCAGTGAACTCAAGCCTGGCCAAATACTGCAAGTCGGACCAACCAAGTTCCGCATTCGCTCGGAAGGCAACCCGGAACCGTGCCTCCAGCCGGTGCGAGATACCGAACATGCAAGCGCCTATCTCGATGGCCAAACGGCGGTCGAGTCCGAAAAGACCGGCAGCGTCGGAGCAACCGTGAGCTGGGTGGCACTCGGAATAACCGGCTTCGCCTTTCTGTGGGTGATGATGGCGGCCAAAAAGCCGGACCTGGATACGTCGTCCAACTTCATCAGCGTGATCGACGCTTTGATCCGCGAGGACTCGCAGCAGGAATCGCCGGAAATCGGGCATGTGCGGCGGGTTCTGCAGCAAGCGAGAACGGCGGAGTTGCGAGGCGACCGCAAGACGGCTTTCCGTAGTTATGCCTTCGTTCGAGACATGCTCATGAAATCGAATTCCAACTCGAAAGACATCAGCGATCCACTCAAGCAGGCCACACTGGTGTTCATCAAACAGCGGTTACGAAGGCTGACGTGATTTACGTATGACCACGTGGCTGTGTCGAAATGAGGCAGTTTGCAACATATTTTGAGGGGAGGCGAACCGAATTGAACAATCGAACCAGATTCCTAGCAACGGACTTGTGGATTGTGCGGAAAATGAACGCATTGCTGTATTTGTCTGCAACAAGTCCTTCACTGCCGGGGATGCAAAATGACCGTACTTGCCGAAAACGACTGCTCGAACCAGGACAGCGTCGAGTTGATTCAACATTGGCGTGAAGGAAATGAGTCTGCCGGCACGGAATTGTACGGCCGCTTCTTCAATCGCCTGTTGCCGTTGGTGCGACAGAACTTGTCCGCAAAGTTGGGTGCGCGGATCGATGCGGAAGACGTATTGCAATCGTTCATGCGTTCGTTCTTCCGATCGGAACCGAAATACACGTTTGAAGACGACGGCCAAGTCTGGAAGTTCGTCATCACGCTGTGTCTCAACAAGGTGCGCAAAAAGATGCGGCACCACTTGGCGATCCGTCGCAGCGTGAACAGCCAAGTGCCGTTCACTGACTGTGTGGCGAATGCACTCGCATCGCCGCCGACTCCGCAAATCGCGGTCTCGTTCCAAGACACGTTCGCCCAACTTGTCGAGTTGCTTAGTGAGCGGCAGCGAACCATCGTCTCGTTGAAACTGGCGGGACAGACTCAATCCGAAATCGGGCAGACCCTGAAAGTCACCGACCGCACGATCCGCCGCGACTGGAACGAGATCAAGAAGAAGGCCGCCAGGATGGCTGACGACGCCTATGCAAACGCGCCCGACGATGAATTCTCGGACAGTGAAGTCGACGAAGAACTGTCGGTCGGCCTTGCCGCAGTTTGAGCCTGGCCGCTCAACTAGACGTATCTTGGGTACTGCCCACCGTTTTGGTGACGTCGCAGAGTCGCGTGAACCACGCAGGTCTTCACTCCCTCGACACAAAACACGAGACAGCCGTGACACACTTTCTCGATATCGCGTTTCCCGACGGTCTGGATGCCTCCGCCGAACAACTGTTGAACAGTTTCGAAAGCGCTTGGAACTCGGGAATCCCGAACCTTGAAGTCTTCCTGGCACAACACGCCGACCAGTATGAATCCGCTTCGGTGCCGCAACAGGTGGCGATTCTGGCCGAGTTGATCATGGTCGACATGGAACGCCGCTGGCGAATCGCCCCGTGCAAGCCATCGAACGCCGCCCCGACGGGAAATCTCCAGGACATCGCATTCCCGTCCGTGGAACAATATGCGGCGGCGTTTCCGATCGTGGGTGCTTGCGAAGACGTTCTCGCTGATTTGGCGTGTCACGAATTCCAGATCCGAGGAGTGCCCCCCTCCATCGAAGATTACATGCACCGTTTCAACGGTCTCGCCCCCACCATGCTGGTTCCGCGTTTGCGGGATATCGCCAAGCAACACGTGGTCGAAATCGGCAAGGCACAAGCCGAAAACACGACTGTCAACGATCCGGGTTCAACGGCCGGCGAGCAGGACGATTATGACTCGGCAACTTCCACCCTGGTTGAAGATTGGTCACTCACACTTTCGGATGCCGATACGGTTCATGCGACCGATCCCATGGGGCTACCGCGTCGCATTCGCAATTATGAACTAATCAATCCAATCCGTGCTGGATCAATGGGCCAAGTGTGGTTGGCTCGACAAGTTGGGTGCAATCGGCTCGTGGCGGTCAAGATGATCTTGTCCGGGCAGTTTGCCACGCCGTTTGAAAAGGAGCGGTTTCTCAACGAAGCCGAAACCCTTGGCGCGTTGCAGCATCCCAACATCGTCGCGATGCACGACTACGGGGAAGCCGCCAACGTGTGTTTTTATGCAATGGACCTCAACCGGCACGGCGACCTCGCGGATTGGTTGCGGAATGGGGCCATGGAACCGCGAACGGCCGCCCAAGTCGTCTCGAAAATCGCACGAGCCGTGGCCCACGCCCACGAACATCAGATCATTCACCGTGACTTGAAACCCGCCAACGTATTGATGACGGAAGACGGGCAGCCGAAAGTCACCGACTTCGGACTCGCCAAACGACTCGACAGTAGTTCGCGGCACACGCTCAACGAGGGACCGCTGGGAACGCCGGCCTACATGCCGCCGGAACAAATCGACCGGACTCAAAGTACCGTGGGCGTGGCCTCGGACGTGTATTCAATCGGCGCGATTCTCTATCACGCCATCACGGGACAACCACCGTTCCACGCGGCCAGCGTGGCAGAGACGCTACGGCAAGTCCTCGAAGACGAGCCCGTGCATCCGAGTCACATCGACTGCCGGATTCCTCGTGACTTGGCAGAGATTGCGAACAAGTGTCTGCAAAAGGATTCGCAACATCGCTACGCGTCCGCTGCTCAATTGGCCGATGAACTCGATCGATTTGTTCGCGGCGAAGTGATCGAGGAACCTCGCAAGATTCAGCCGGGACGAACCGCAACACAGCTTCGTCGTCTACCGTCCATAGCGTTATCGATTGCAGTCCTCGGCACGTTCGCCGTGATGATGGTATCGTTCTTGTGGGGACTCATCGCTACGACCGCCGTGATTGGGGCTTTGTCGCGAACCCGTCCGTGGTGGCGGATTCCGGTCGATTTCATGAGACGCGTGTCGTTGGATCGCAGGGGCAGCCGCG
>JAQBZS010000611.1 GCA_027622115.1 Planctomycetota bacterium
AGCTACGGTAACTCGCATGCCAAATGCCGGTTTAATTTCAGCGCCGTCCCTAAATGTCCTGCCCATCCTCGCTGACGACTAAGGCGGCATCGTCTCCGGGTTCGGCGACGACCCACGTATCCTTGCTGCCGCCCCCTTGTGATGAGTTCACGACGAGCGACCCTTTTCTGAGCGCCACGCGAGTCAAACCGCCTGGAAGAACGAAGATGTCCTGACCGTACAGAATGTATGGTCGCAGATCGACGTGCCGACCTTCGAACTGATTGCCGTCGACAATGGTCGGCACGCGCGACAGGGCGAGCGTCGGTTGCGCGATGTAGTTGCGGGGATTTTCTTTGACCTTCTCCGCGAATTCCGCCTGCTGTGCTTTCGTGGAATGCGGGCCGACCAACATACCGTAGCCGCCGGATTCGTTGGCCGCCTTCACAACCAGTTCGCCGAGATGCTCGAGGACGTATTTGCGGTCGTCCTCACGCTGGCACACGTAGGTCGGCACGTTCGGCAAGATCGCTTCTTCGTTCAGGTAATAGCGAATCATGTCCGGCACGAAGGCGTAGATCACCTTGTCGTCCGCCACGCCGTTTCCGGGAGCGTTCGCCAAGGCGACTCGGCCTTCCCGATAAACGTCAATCAAACCGGGCACGCCCAGCATCGAGTCGGCACGGAAGACTTTCGGGTCCAGGAAGTCGTCGTCGATCCGGCGGTAAATCACATCAACTCGCTGAAACCCTTCAGTCGTCCGCATGAACACGAAGCCGTCCTTGACCACCAAATCGCGGCCTTCGACCAGTTCCACGCCCATTTGCTGAGCGAGAAACGAGTGTTCGTAATACGCCGAGTTGTAAACGCCGGGCGTCAGCACCACGATTGTCGGTTCGGCGAGTTGGTCGGGCGCGAGATGTTCGAGAGTCTTCAACAGCCGGCTTGGATAATCGATCACCGGTCGCACGCGGGATGCGGCGAAGACCTGCGGGAAACTGCGCTTCATGATCAGCCGGTTTTGCAGCACATAGGACACCCCGGACGGGCAGCGCAGGTTATCTTCGAGCACGTAGATTTCGCCGTCCGAGTGACGAATCAGGTCGGTCCCCGTGATGTGACACCAGATGTCTCGCGGCGGCTTCAGCCACCGGCACTGTTTGCGGTACGACTCAGCCGTTTCGACCAATTCGCGAGGCACGATTTCGTCTTTGAGGATCTTCTGGTCGTCATAAATGTCCGCGATGAACAGATTGAGCGCTTTGATACGCTGTTTCAAACCTCGTTCGATTCGGTCCCATTCGGCGGCCGCCACGATCCGTGGGATGATGTCGAACGGCCAAATCTTCTCCGCGCCGCGTTCGTCGCCGTAGACCGCAAACGTAATCCCCATGCGCATCAGCGATCGGTCAATGGCCTCCTGTCGCATGCGAAGATCGCCCGGTCCAAACGATCTGATCTTTTCAACGAGCAATTTCGCTTCCGGCCGCGGGAGTCCCGGACTCTCGAAGATCTCGTCGTAAAAGTTTTCCGGGTCGTATTGATCCAAAGTCAGCGTGTCCGGCATTTATGCTCTCCAAAGATTTGCGCGCAGACGCGCCGAATCGTCTCGTGGGGGACTGTCGATTCCGAGGAATTGCCGTCGTTGAACGGCAAACCGCAGGCGGATGTGTTGATTCGAAACGCCGGAATACGCCTCAAAACACGGTCGCCTCCGGCTTACTGTTCAACGAGCGCATCGACGGTCTCGCTTGTTTGGCGGCAGAGTAGAAGAAGCCGTCAACTGCGACAATGACCGATTCGGCGAAGACACACAGGAGTCGTCCGCTTCTTCGTTGTTGGCGCCGCGGCGGTCTCGCTCTCAATTGGTGCCACCGGTCGAATTGCTGGGCGTGGTTTCGGTTCGCGTGTTTGTGATGGTCTCGTCGATTTAAGCGGATGTGCCGAATACGTCGCGAGATGACGAACGCAAACAACCTGTCCATGTCATATGTCACGACCGCTTAAGTCCGGTTTGAACTACGCAAGTCGTTAGAACCGCACTGCTTCCGTTGCCCCGCAGAATTGCCGAGTTGCCAATTTCCGACGCAGCCGCAAAGTGCTTTCCGGATTCCGACGAACAAGCTCGCATCGGAACTTCACACCTCGGAACGCGTGCTAGAGTTCGGGGTACATCGTCCAGGTTGACGGCGGGTCGGACCCGCCTCCGCATAGCCATTGTGCTTTTCGCAGAGCCACACGTGTCGCCCGAATCGAACCCGATTCGGACGACCCCATCGACGGCCTCGCTGTAAAGGCGAATAACGCATAAGCACATAGACGAAACTCGGATTCCGTCCGAGCGGGAAGTTTGCGATGGGTTTCTTGCAGCGATTCTTGAAGAACACGTTCCGCGATGGTCACGCTCCGCGAGGCCGCAGCAGTTTCGAGAACCTCAGCGATGAGCAACTCGAAGAACACCTCAGTGTTACGCGCTATGGCGACTTTACGCTGACGGATGCGGTCCGACCTTCCTACAACTTGGAAGTCGTTCCGCAGGCCGGTTATCGCCACGATTACTATCTCGACAACGAAACCGGCGTGAAGATTCCGGTGATCATGGCCGCCGCTTCCAAGGAGAAGATGTTCGACGTCTTCCTGGATCTACTCGATCCGTTGGGCAACGAAGTGGACGTCGTGTTGGAAACCAGCCATGAACGCAATCTTGGCGGGCATCAGGATCTTTATCGTGAATGCATTGATCTGCCGGTCCTGAAGAGCATCCTCTACGACTTCGACGACGCCTTGCTCGACGACGGTTGCATGGGGCTTGCCGTGCTCAATCCGCAGATCCCGCTGGAAGTCCAGTTTGATGAGCACAAGTTGCTGATCATGTACGGCGAAGGCGTCAAGGTCTTCGAGGAAATTCTTGAGGATTACGGTTTGAGAAATCACACGGACATCCGCTTCATCACCGAAGCGGAGCACGTCCACTCATCCACGGACGAATTCATCCGAGAATTCGAGCAGATGCGTTACCGGTTGGGGATCGACCACAGCGACCCTTACGAAGAGACGCTCAGCTTCTGAAGATGAGTTTGGGAAAAACTTCCGCAGTAGGCCGGAACAAATTCTGCGCAGTTCCGGCACAGCCCGCCGGAACTGCGCAGCGCTTGTTCCGGCCGACTTTTCTCCATGAAACCGGAGTCGCGCGGAACTGCACATTGACCGGGCAAAAACGCGGCCCTAGATTACGCCGCGTTTCGCTCCGGCAGGGATTGCCGATCACATTATCCAGCATGTGGATTGCACCATGGAATCGGTGGCTCGCGGTCAAGATTCGAACCGATATAGACGTCGTGTATTCTCCTCCGACTGGCATTCTCGATGCCCGTCCGCGAGGTCTGTGCCCAGTCTAGACGTTCGCGTTCATCTTTGTGGGAGTCAGCCGATGGGCTGGAATTCGCCCGGCCTGAGTATCTATCTGCCGTCGATTGTGCGGCCGAATCTGCCGAAGCACATCGTCCGCAACATTCTTTTCTCCAATGGTCTGGGGATCGGCTCACGAATCCTCGACGTCGGCTGCGGCGATGGACAACTCGTCCGTTTCCTGAGACGACTGGGTCTGGACGCTGAAGGGTTCGACGATGAACTCGGGTCCGTAGTGACGGCGGAAGAAAGCGCGCCGCAGGCGACGTTTCATTCCGATGTCGACTCGATGGCGGACGTGGAACCGTTTGATTGCATCGTGGTCCGGCGGCAATCGGCGTATGACAATTAGCTGCTTTCGCACGAATCGCTGCACGCCACGGCGCGGTTGATGTCGACGCTGACACCCGGCGGATCCGTGGTGTTTCTGACGCGTTTGGATGAATCGTCTTACGACTTCCGGACATCTTGTGGGCACGTGTTGTCGTGTTTCGCCCAACACTTGGCTGTCTTTCCCGGCTCGTGCGTGATCGAAGACATTCCTGACGGCATCGCAACACGCAACACTTGGAAGTGGATTGTGGGGCGAGTCCCTCGATCCGGTTATCTCAAGGCTCAGATCCAGATTCCCCACGACCGGTTCACTTGGGAAGACTGGAGTCAACTGGCTCAAGACGGCGTGCGATCGGCCAGTGAATCGTGCTGCCGCTGGGGATTGGCGCGAAGCAGTGTCGAGCTGCGCAAAGCCGCCTGAATGGTTGCGGAGTCGATCTGATCGCTGATGATTTTCGAAGTTGCGGTGCCGTTGCGCGCGAACTTTGTAATCATCCATCGACAGTCAACAATCGCCGATCGGCTGCAACGCTTCGCAAACACAGGATGCCCCGTCATGAGCAAGAAGACCTACCGAGTCGGAGTCATTGGTCGAACCGGTCACGGCAACTACGGCCACGGGGTCGATACGGTTTGGTCAACCGTGCCTCAAACGGAAGTGGTGGCCGTGAGCGACGACCACGAACAAGGGCGAGCCGCCGCTGCCAAACGCGTGGGTGCCAAACGAGCCTACGCCGACTATCGCGAGATGCTCGATAAGGAAGAGTTGGATATCGTCGCGATCTGCCAGCGTTGGGTCGACAAGCACCACGAAATGGTGGTCGCCGCCGCAGAAGCGGGTTGCCACATGTATATGGAAAAACCCCTGTGTCGCACGCTCGAAGAAGCCGACGACATGATGATGCAATGTGAGATGCGGCACTTGAAACTCGCCGTCGCTCACGTAAACCGCTACTCGCCCCAATTGAACGTTGCTCGAAAACTCATCGCGGACGGCGAGATCGGTGATGTCCTGGAGATCCGGGCTCGAGGTAAAGAAGACGCTCGTCGAGGTGGGGGTGAAGATCTGTGGGTCTTGGGGACTCACATGTTGGATCTGATGCGGGCTTTGGCCGGCGACGTCGCGTCGTGCTATTCCCAGGTTGCGTTCAAAGGCCACCCGGTCGGCAAGGCGGATGTGGTCGACGGCAACGAAGGCATCGGGCCGCTGGCGGGTGACGCAGTCGACGCGGCGTACCGTTTCAAGAATGGCGTGAGTGGGTTCTTCGCGTCGCATCGAGGCCAAGGCGGCAGTCCGTCGCGGTTTGGCTTGAAGGTCTTCGGTTCACGCGGCGCGATCGAGTTTCAGTCCGGCTATTTGAAGACGGCCTACTTGCTGAAAGACGCATCGTGGTCGCCCGGTCGCAGCGGCGCGAAGTGGCAACCGATTTCGTCGGCCAGCGTCGCTAAGCCGGAACCGTTGAAAGTCGACAGTCACGGCGGCAACCACGCGGCGGTTTTGGATCTGATCGAAGCGATCG
>JAQBZS010000612.1 GCA_027622115.1 Planctomycetota bacterium
GTAACCCATCCCTCGCAAGACTTCGAGGACTTCACTCCACGTTGGAAATTGCCGCCCGCTGCGACGCTTGTAGTCGTCCATTGCGCGCATGAATTCGATTTCGTCGTCCGAATAATCGCGTTCGCAGGTTGTCGGATCGATTTGTCGGCGACGTTCCACTTTCCGGCGCGGTCCTTCGCGACGTTCTTCGCCGTCCGCGACGGGAGTTTGAATCACGCGGCGATCATTCGCTTCGCTCCGATTCTGCAATTGAGCGAATTGCGAGCGGCGATCGACGACCAGTTCCGACACGCGAGTTTCTGTAACCATAATGCTGCATTTCCCGAAAGGACCGAGCCGGCTCATCGAAAGGGCACCCACCCATCAATGAATGATTTAGGCTCCAGACACTCCATCGTGCTTGTGAATTCCTGCGGATTATTGGCAATCCTCATAGTCAATCGGCAATCTTGGCCGGTGACTCTACCGACGAGACCGGATTGCGCAACACAGCGAAGTTTGCGGTTAAGACAAAGCGGTCAAACAGCGCGGAGAATTCGGTTTCGACAATCAACACACGCTGCATTACTTATGCGGACTCGAACGATTGTTCGCATCAGGAGCGAGACTTGCCGCACAGCACAGCCGAGAACTCAACAGCCGCCATCACAAATGCAAGCTGGCGAACTCAGTTGGATGAACTGGGATTCGTCGTGCTGCCGGACTGGTGCTCGTCGAGGCAACTGGAGGAACTCAGGCGTCGCGTTGACGAACTGTACCACGAAGAGGCCGGATAGGTCGTGGCTCGGATCATCGCTTTCCTTGATCGAATCCGAACCTTCCGCCAAAACACCGATGCGGAGTTGGCGCGACGGAGAATCTGAATCATTCACGATTGTCGGCGTGCTTTCCTGAGTCGTCTGTCGTGGTTCGAAAGGAATGATAGCGTGGCGCGGAAGGGGTCGGCTTGAGACGAAGTTCGGTTCTCAACGCCGCAGCGCGAAGTGGGTCACGCAACGTCTTCGTGTAGACCAATCCCCGAGTAATAAAAGCCAAGCTTGCGCACTCGCTTGGGATCGTACACGTTTCGACCGTCAAAAATGACCGGCTGCTTCATCTTGAACTTCAGGTATTCAAAATCCGGCGCGCTGAACTCTTTCCACTCGGTCATCACGCATAACGCGTCGGCGTCCGTGCAGGCATCATAGTGGTGATCGAAATAGTTCAAGCGATCGCCGTACTCGCGACGCACGTTTTCGATGGCCACTGGATCATGCACGTTGATCGTGGCTCCCACTTCAAGCAACGAATCGATCAGCACCAACGCTGGAGCCTCGCGAATGTCGTCGGTGCGCGGTTTGAACGACAGTCCCCACAATGCGATCGTGCTGCCGCTCAAGGCTTCACCGAACCGGCACTTCAGCTTTTCAAACAGCACGCCCTTTTGTTGGTTGTTGACTTCGTCCACGCTCCGCAGCACGCGCGCTTCCAGGCCGTTGGATTTCGCCACGGCAACCAACGCCCGGACGTCTTTGGGGAAACACGATCCGCCGTAACCGACGCCCGGAAACAGGAACGAGAACCCGATTCTCGCATCATGGCCGATCCCGCGGCGGACGTCGTTGATGTTCGCGCCGACTCGTTCGCACAAGTTCGCCATTTCATTGATGAAACTGATCTTGGTGGCCAGCATGCAATTGGCCACGTACTTCGTCATCTCCGCACTCTCGATGTTCATCACCAAGTACGGATTTTCGGTGCGCAAGAAGGGTCGATACAGATCGTGCAAAGTGTCGGCGACTTCTTGCTTCGCGGCTCCGACCACGACTCGGTCCGGTTTTGTGAAGTCGTCGATTGCCGCGCCTTCTTTGAGGAATTCCGGATTGGACGCCGTGTCGACGACTCGGCCCGTGGATTCCGTGAGCCAGGTCGCGACCTTGCGATTCGTGCCGACGGGGACCGTACTCTTCACGACGACGATCGTGCCTTCATCGAGATGCGGTCCCATGTCGAAGCAGGCTTGTTGCACGTACTGCAAATTGGCCGACCCATCGTCGTCCTGCGGCGTGCCGACGCAGATGAATACGCAGCGGGCTCCAGGAATGCTTTCGGCGTAGTTCGTGCTGAATTTGAGGCGACCCACTTTGCGGTTGCGGTGCACAAGTTCCGTGAGGCCGGGCTCGTAGATCGGAACTTGGCCTTCGCGGAGCGCATTGACTTTGGCTTCATCAATGTCGACACAGGTGACGTCGTTGCCACTTTCGGCGAAGCACGTTCCCGTGACCAGTCCCACGTAACCCGTACCAATCATCGCGACTTTCACGTTCGGTCTCCTGTGTTCGAGATGGCGTGGTCCGCGCGACGTGACGATTCCTACGCCGAATCGAACATCACCACGGCGTTTCCATCATGTCGACAATCGATGTCGCCAATTCGCGGACGGCGGCATCCGTGGCGGTCGCCTGAGACTGACCTACTTCCGGCGCGAATGCGGTTTGCGCCGACAGGTGGCGTTGCAGGTCGCGAATCGGCAAGTGGTGCGTGTGGACGCGACCGTTGCGACGGTCCTCCCAGCGCACTTCGACGACCAGCGAATTCTGCAACTCCCGAGGATCGTCGAACGCCGTAATCCCCAAGACGTCCTTTCGCGAGTCGATAATGCGCCCGTGCAAAACCGTGTCGGCAGTATCCGCTCGCACGAGCCGAAAATGAGTGCGGGTTTGGATCTCTTTTTGAACGGCTTCTGTCAGCAGGTATTCCAGATCTCGACGATTCGTTTCGGACTTAAACACCGGAACCGCCACCGTACGCACTTGATAATCGAACGCCCCGCCCACCATGTAGCCGCAACCACCGGCAAACACGAGCAGCAACACACACGCATGCGTCGCGAATCGGGAGACTGGCATTCGAATACTAACTCGATGTAAGAATTACAGTCGGACGCGTCCAGGCGGTTCGGAATCAGGCTTGTCTACCACGTTGGATTTCGGTGGACTTACAGGTCGTGCCGTGTTCACGGGAACCGGCTTCAATCCTGGCGTAGCGCGTGAAGCGGCTTGATTGTTTCCGAATCCGGGCAACGTCGCCGTGACACTCGGATCGATTCCTGCCAAGACTTCGCGTGCTTTCTGAGCTTGTTCCGACATCGGGAACTTCTCGATGACCTGCATGCACATCACGGCCACGGCTCGTGGACGACCCTTTCGCTGATAGACTCGCACGCGATGCCATGCCCGTTCGGCTTCCGCGGCATCGATCTTCTTCAACTCGGCTCGCAATCGACCTCGGTCACGCGTTTCCGGATACAGCCGCAACGTGCTTTCCTTGAGTTGTCGAGCCGAACTAAGGGAAGTGCCGTCGTAGGACGGACCCTGATACGACATTAACTCAACATGTGACCCCAGCACGAACGCCGTTTCCAGGTGTGGGCTCTGTGGGAATTGTTCTCGTAGCAATTTGAACTTACGAGCCGCTTCGGCCCAGTTCTGATTACGTAGGTGATACGTGGCCTCCAGCATGACGGCGTCGTCGGCCAGCGGCCCGGTCGGGTCGTGCAACCAGATGGACTTCAACGCCCGCATGGCGTGACCTTGGGTGTCGAACGTCGGACGAGTTTTGTCGTGAAAGTTCGGCAAGATCGGAACCTTCAGCGTCGGGTCGCGGTACTTCGGCGATTTGGGATTGTCTTGCCCGGAACGAGGATTCTCGAAGTTCACCTGTTTGATTTCGTCGGTCGTGGCGAATTCCGGGAAGCCTAAGTATTCCTGCCCAATCGAAAACAAGCGTTTGGTGATCTGATCCATGTGCCGTGTCGAGGCATAGTCACTCAGCAGGGCTTCATAGTGGTCTTGGGCATGCGGACGTTTGTCTTGTTCAAACTGCGCTTCGGCAACCAAGAATAGCGCGTCTTCGCGATAGGGATGTTCTTTGTTGTAGAGCACAAATCTGCTTTTCACGACGCCGAGCACATCAAAGTTCCAACCCGGCTTTACGTGAAGATGAGTCAAGATGTGTTCAGTGGCTTCGAAGCGTTTGCGAGCTTCTTCGGCCTTGCCCGCTGTTTTAAGTTCCTGTGCTTCCTTAAAGGTGGCCTGGGCCTTGTCGAGCCCCACCTTGGCATGTGCCATGTCAAAGTTGTGCTTTTTCTTTTTGTCACGGCCTTCCAGAACCCGCTGAATCGGCCCTTTGACGTCGGACGTATCCGCGAGTGCTTCGTCCGCGGCGGAGCCTCGGCCCGGCAAGCGGAAAGCGGAAAGATCGGGCGTGGCTTGGCAACCGGCAAAAACTGCCAGTGAAAGCGCTAAAACAAAGACGGTTCGCCCAAAGCGGATCGCGTGAACGGATACGTCAGCGATGCGGTATCTCGACATGACCATTGTCATCCATGGCATCAAACGAAGTAGCGAACGGCATCGTGCCGGTCGTCGAGTCGGGGGTCATCGGGAGGGAGGGGCGAGGTAGCGAAGCATTTTCGGCCGACGTCCAAGGACGTATGAAATGGCCGATGTCGTAAAGGAGTGGAGTTGCGAGAACTGTTGCGAGGTGACGCTGAGGTGGGGTGAGGATGATTCGTCCGCGAGTTGCCCGAGTATGGCAACAGTTTCTGACTGGAGCAGATTGTGCCGGTATTCAGGACGCCGGCAATTGGTGCAGAGCAAACCGCCTTGAGAAACCCAAAACGTGTAATTTCGACCGGTTTGAACCATTTCCCCGCACTCGCCGCAGGCGTCGATCGCGGGTAGCTGGCCGATTTCACGCAGCACAGCCAGTTCAAACCTCACTATCGTCAGTTTGGGGTCTCCGTCTTTGGAAAGACGTGAAAGTGTATCGATGGATGTGAGATAAAGGTTGGGATGTGGATCGTATTCCTCGGTCAAAGCGTCGAGCAACTCGGCCACGTAATAGCCGCCGTACAACGTATAAAGATTCTGCCCGTGCGGCAGAAATCGCTGTTTGAGTTGTGCTTCGGTGAGGATGTCGAGGCTATTTGAGGACTTGCGGATGAAGACTATTCGACATTCTGAGAGGAGGTCAATAGCAGCATCAAAGGGGCTCTTGAGCCGTCGAGCCCCCTTGGCGACCACCGAAATCTTGCCGTGTTCAGAGGTAAAAAACGTGACGATCCGGCTAGTTTCGGACCAGTCCGTTTGCCGCACCACGAGTCCGTCCGTTTTCTCCACCGACATTGCCATCCGTGCTGTTAAAGATGTTGGGTAGCGTGTTGAAAATCTCGGGTTGACACGGGAAATCGTTCAAG
>JAQBZS010000613.1 GCA_027622115.1 Planctomycetota bacterium
GCGAGGACTTACACCTCGCTGATCCGATGCGCTCACAGGCGCACTAGCTTGGCTCTCCAGAGCCGAGCCTTGCGGGGCGTCGTCGGATGCTCGGCTGTGGAGAGCCAAGCTACTGAGCGTTTCCAGGTTGTCCAGAATCAGCAGCGTGGGCGTGGTCCGCAGGGCCTCGGTCACGGCATCCGCATCGAGAAACGATTCGCCCAGGACGGTCGAGATTGTGCTGACCGCCACGGAGACCGGATCGTGCGATTGCGCGGCGGCGTAGTCCACGAACACGGCCTGCTGAAACATCCCGGTGCGCAGCAACCAACGTCCGGCTTCGAGAGCAGTTCCGTCTTGCCCTGACCGCCGAACCCGGTGATGGAAATCCGCCGCGTCTGGCTGGCCGGTGCCGAACCAGTATTCGATATCCCAAGCTCGTGCCGCCGGCTGAAGAACCCGGCTTCGTGTGGCTGGCGGAGGTTGTGTTTGACCGTCCGTAGGTCGGGCACTCTTGCCCGACTCCTGGTGACGGGCAGGAGTGGAGTGCCCGTCCTACTTGTCAGCAACGCCGAATCGCGCCTGCGTGGAACAAGGCCGGCACAAACCAGTCCTTCAACTCCAGCATCCGCCGCTGATCGCCGCGCTGCTTTGCGCGACTCGCCAGGTCGCTATCCGGGCTCCGCAAGACGTGGTCGCCCATGTCGTACGCGTAACTCCGATGCTTACCAATGACAAATGACTATTGACAAATAACTAATGACAATTCGCTTTGCCTCTCCGATGGTCGACTTTCCCCGACGGCATCAGTCCGTCCCCTCAAGAGCGACCCACGCGCGGTTCTGATAAGAACAACGACATCCCGCCGATGCGTCTGGTACCAGCACCAATCCTCCGACCGGCAACGCGTTGAGCCAACATCCTGGCCGGATTCCGCCGAAATTCTCGGTGCCGGCTTCTCGGGTGAAGTCCAGATATCCCAGCGTGCCCGACCGAAACATCAGCAGATTCTTCGAGCCCGCGAGTTGCCCGCAGCCGTAAGACTTCGCCAACTTCAGTGACGACGATTCGCCCGACATCAGCTCGACCGTGGACGGAGACGCGATGACCTTGTTGCCATTGATCAACGGTCGCGTGTTGTAGCTGACGGCCTTGTCCCACAAGCGGTAACCATCGCTTGCATGAAAGGCTGCCATCTTTCCGCCGACTTCGGACGGCAACTTGAAACGCGTCGGTTGGTAGCACATCAAAACGATGTCGTGTTCCTCGCTGACGGCGAGCGTTGTGCCATAGACGTCCTTGTCCTTAACCCACTCGGACTTGCCAGTACGCGCGTCGAGCTTGACCAGTCGCCCGGTTGGGTGACCTGATGGCGGTGTCGCTGGCTTTCCGCCTCGGCGAGCCGGTGCTCGCGACAACAGGTCATCCTTGGCCAATGCTCGATCGATTAAATAGACATGACTTTCGGCAATCGCGATCGCGTTATGTCGAATTGAGTCCTTGGCGTCATATCGCCACAGCAGCTTGCCCGTGGCAATGTCGTAGGCGAACAGGTTTGACGACTCCGAGTACTGCTGCTTCATGTGACTGTCGGCTCGAATGTACGCGTGCTTCACCACGTGCTCGGTGTTGGCCGTCGTGCCGAACAGAATCCCGTCCGAGCACGCCAAGTAACCCCACTGCAACTTCTTGTCTTCCTTCGATGGGAGCGACGCGGGCGTGCTGAATTTGGCGATGACCTTCCCGGTGGCTGCGTCCAGTCGAAAGACTTGGTGGCCGTTGCGAAGGAACACGCCGTCGCCATGCAGGCAAATGTTGCTGCCGGTGATCGCCATGCCGGCTAAGTGATCCGCGTTGTAGGCACTCAAAATGCCCTCTTGTTCGAAGTGCCATAGAGAACGGCCGTTGTAAGCATCCACGGCCCGCAAACCGTCTAGCCCTTCGACAAACAGCCGACCGTTATGAAACAGCGGTGACGGACCTCGGCCGTGCCGTTGGGGCAGATCGAGATTCATGTCTCGAAACCAAAGCACGGACAGCGGGCCTTTGATCTCGTCCGCCGAACACAGCGAGTTGGACGCGTCCGCATACAAGTGCGTCCATTCGCCCGCCTTCTTCAAGGCCCCTCGCCGTTCAACTTGCATGACTCCGACTTCCCCCAAACACACGACGCCACCGTAGGGTCGCGTCAGGCGTTGACGTTCGATTGCCGCAAGATCGTCGACATCGCCCGAGAGCGAACGCGCCGACACGATCAGATTCGCGAAGTACTTGGGATAGTGCGTCTTCGAGAGATCGCCTTGGTGTACGGTGACTCGGATCCCGTAGAGTCCCGCCGCGTGGAGTTTCGCGCGAGCGGCCTCGACGTTCTTCGCGTCGGGATCGATCGCCACGATTTGCAGCTTCGTCAGTCGAGACAACTCCAACGCCAACGACCCGTCGCCGCAGCCAAGATCGAGACAGTAGCCTTCGGTCACGTTCGTCTTGGCGACGATCTCCTTCGCGGCTGCATTGAAACGCTCGTCGCTGGCAACGTCAGCCGTGGAAGGATCGTGACGCGTGACCTGCCCACTGGCGTCGGCAGAGAAACAATGGATTGCACCACTGGTTGTGCTGGCAAACAGCCGCCCGTCCGCAACCGCCAGCCCGAGGACTTCCGCATCCACATCGGCCGACCAGCTTACGGCCTTCTTTTCCAGATCCACGGCAGTGATCGTTTTGCCGTTGGCCGAAAACGCCGTCGTCCCAGCCGCGATCAACTCGCTCCCACCTGGAACGCCCGCCACTTCCCAGAGTGTCTTGTGCTTCAAGGCTTTGATGGGCTTGCCGGCTCGATCTTTCGCATCAACCTCGATGGCAGCCACAGCCTGCAATCGCCCGTTGCCGGCCACCAACGTGCCACCCGCGAAGGCGCAGGTCGGACCAGTCAGTGGAGTCCCCAACGCACCGTCGCTGAGTTTGTACGCGTAGCCGCCGTTGTAGATGAACGGCCCCTGCACCTGAGCGAAACTGCCGCCTCGATGCGTGTTGGCTTGGAGTTGATAGTAGAGGAATTGTCCGTTGTCACGTTGAAAGACAGCCGGGACGGCCCGACCAGTGGGAACGACGAGGTAGTCCGCATCAGCCGCGAGGTAACCCTGAGCAGTCACCCCGCTCTTGGCGTTTGCTCCGCCGTGCGGTTGCGGCATGTAAATCCCACCCGAGTCCTTGTTCTCCCAGACCAGTTCACCCGTCTTGAGATTGAGGGCTCGAATGTAGATGCCTTCGGACTGCCAGATTCCGGCCGCCCAGTAAAGCACGTCGTTCACAACAACCGCCGCACCTCGAGCGACCCACTTCGACACAATCCGTTCGTTACCCAGCACGCGGTCATCTTTCGGTCCGCCACGCCACTTCTTGATGAGCTTCCCGGTCGCGGTGTCGAGGGCGTGCAGAAATCCGTCGTCACTGACCGCAAAGACTCGATCTCGCCAAACGGTGGGAGCGAAACGCACAGGCCCGTCCGTGAAGTACATCCACAGTTCTCTTCCCGACGACGCATCCAATGCTCGCACCGTGCCATCGGCTGAACTGGCGAAGAAGACTCGTCCATCAGCCACGACAACATGATGAGCCCAATCAAAAGCCATGCGAAGATCGCGTGGCCATGCTGGGTTTGGGGCGTGAGCCTTCTGGTAACTCCAATCCAACGTGAGTTTCTGAGCGATGGCCTCGGACGTAAAACCACTCCGGGCAGCGTTGCCTCGATAGGTCGGCCAGTCGCTTGCCTGCGCCGTGGTGAGAATTGACATTGCCGACGCAAGTAGCAGCAGTTGGCGTACCATGATCTTCTCCCGAGATTCCCTCAGACAAACCTGTTGTCGTGATGTGCATTGGTCTCCGCGCGATGCACGGAATCATCCGGAACCGTGCCTTGCGAAACAACGTCGGACGCAACCGTGGGTGGCTCCAGATCAACTGGAAAAGCCCTTCCAGGACTTGGAGACGCAACTGGCCGAGGACGAGCAGGGTCATCGAATCGCTGAATAATCCGTGGCATACATATAGATCGCCTTCGGCGGTTTTGCGAGAAATGTCAGCGATTGACTGTTTCGTCCGCCTTCACAGGCTTGGACTGGCCGATGGCTGCTTCCGTCCGGCATCGAAATTGCTCAGCCTGTGGCAGTGTGTCCGTTTCGATCTCACCAGCTGGATAGTTCAACATGACCGAAATGATCAGCCGTTACCCGCTTGTAATCATGGGTGCCGTTTGTGCCATGTATTGGGCCTTGGTCACCGAATTCAGTTATTTGGGTGCTGCGGGCAGGATGTGTATGCGATTCACGTACAGCATTTCCGCATCGGTGTACGACCACAAATGGAAGTCCAACGCCTACAAGTCCTCGAAAATCACCAATGAACTTTTCCTCAACCCGCTCAAGGAATCGTTGCCCGCGACGGATGCCAAGATGCTCGATCTGGCGTGTGGAACCGGTCGCATGAGCCTGATGGCGTTGCGGGAAGAATGGTTTCACGGCAGCATCGAGGCGATCGATTTTTCGACCGGCATGCTGCGAAAGTTTCAACGCAAGCTCGATGACTTTGACGAGGGCCAACGCAATCGAGTGTCGATGGCCTGCCAGGACTTGGCGGACTGGCAACCGGACGACAACGCGTACGACGCAATTACCATGATGGAAGTCAGCCAGTTTCTTCCGGATTTGGAAGACGTGGTTCGCAAGGTCTACAAAGCGCTGCGGCCGGGTGGGCTGTTTCTGCTGACGCGCGCGGCGGGGGTCTACTCGTACGCCCTGCCGCATCGCAATCAGTCTCGCGACGGCATGGATTCGTTGCTGAACCGCGCGGGCTTCCGGGATATCAAAATCCGCAAGTGGGAAAGCCGCCACGATGCCGTGTCGGCCTGGAAAGCCGAGTCCGAAACTGCCGACGTGTGATCCGCATTTGCCATCGCTCGATCAACTGCGCACGACATTGGACTCGATGTTTTCTCGTCCCGTACGAATGCTTCCAGCGCCGCCGGATTCGATGAACCATTCGAACGAACCGCCGAAAAGGGCGCCGAACGGCGAAACCTTGAGCGTACCGCGATTCTTCCGCAGTTCGCTGGTGACGTCGGCTCGCATCCCGGACCCGCTTCCAGGCTTGACGATGAGGTTGTACCGCTTGCCGGGCTGCAATTGTCCGACGACTTCAAAATCTACGGCATAAACGGACCTCCCCGCAAACCCGCGTTCAACTCGCGGATTTGCCAATGCG
>JAQBZS010000614.1 GCA_027622115.1 Planctomycetota bacterium
GTCGGCACATGGAAAAACTCGCGGCCCGTTGGGCACTGCGGTTAATTTAACCCTCAGCCGCAGGCGTACGCGTGCTGACATTCGAAGCACGCGTGCGCCTGCGGCTGACGGTTAAATTAAACAACTCAACTCGAACGGCAAAAGAATACGGTCAATTCGACACGGAAAGCAGGGTGGAAACCAATGGGCAGTGCATTTCGAAATCTCAAAGCCGTCGTGTTGGATTGGGCGGGCACGACGACCGATTTTGGCAGCCGGGCGCCGGCGATCGTGTTTCAGGAAATCTTTCGGCGGACGGGCATTGAGATCACGCCCGAGCAAGCTCGCGGTCCGATGGGGATGGCCAAACGCGATCACATCGCGGCGATCACGAAACTCCCTGATGTCCACGACCGCTGGTTGGCCAGATTCGGCGGCGAAGCGTCGGACTCCGATGTGGATCGGATGTACGCTGAATTCCTGCCGCTGCAAAAGGAAACGCTCGCCCAACACAGCGACGTGATTCCCGGCGTGGCGGCCGTCATTGACGAATGTCGGCAACGCGGACTAAAGATCGGCTCATCGACCGGCTACACGCACGATCTCATGGAAGTTGTCCTGCCGATTGCGGCAGCTCAAGGTTATCGCCCCGACTGCGTGATTTGTTCCGACGACGTTCATCAAGGCCGGCCCGCGCCGTGGATGCTTCTCGAAGCGACCAAACAGCTCGACGTGTATCCGCCGTCGTCCGTGGTGAAAGTGGATGACACCGGGGTGGGAATCGAAGCCGGTCGCAACGCAGGCACTTGGACGATCGGGATCAGTACGTCCGGCAACGGCGTCGGCCTGTCGATTTTGGAATTGAAAGCACTCACGGCAGAGGCTCGGCAGTCATGCATCGACGCTGCCGCTGCCAAGCTGCGACAAGCGGGCGCTCACTTTGTGATTGAATCCGTCGCGGACATGATCCCGATTCTCGAAGCGATCGAATCGCGGATGGACGCAACGTGACAAACTCGAACCAAGCTAAGTTGTCGAATTCGCGGCCGCGTAGCTCGTGTATTCCGCGAAATTACGGCGGTAATAACTCGCGATGTCGCGGTCGACGTTGAACAAATAAGCCAGCAGCGCCGCGCGAATCCACATGCCGTTGCGAGCCTGTCGGAAATACATCGCTCGCGGGTTTGTGTCGATCGTCGGAGGAATTTCGCCGAAATTCGCGTCTCGCGGGAATGGATGCAGAATCGGAGCGTAATCCTTCATTCGGGCGACGAGGTCCGGAGTCAGTTTGTAGTTGTCGAAGTTGATGTTGCGGAAAGAATCGGCATCGCCGGGCTCGTTGTACTCTTGCTGAATGCGAGTCATATACAAACAGTCGGCGCGTTCGATCACCGGCACGCCGTCCACCAGGGATTCCAGCGAGTCGTGCGTGAGGACTCGGGCGCCTGCGTTGAGAAGTCGGTTTTGCAATTCCCCCGGCAGGCCGAGTTTCGGGTGCTGTGGCGAAACAAAGTGCAATGTGACGTCATCGTAGAGCGACAATAAATTCGCCAGCGACTTCACGGTGCGACCGCGACCGATGTCGCCGCAGAAACAGTATTCCTTGTTGTTCAAGCCACGCGTTAAACCGCTGTATTCGGGCCTCTCGCGGAGTTCGTCGAAGCGAGCCCGACTCGCGGACGAAGACTCATACCGGGCCGATGGTGCGAAGAAGTGGCCGTCCATTTCCTGGGGGCTGGTGAACTGAAACGTTCGCTGAATCGTGTAAATGTCGAGCAGCGCTTGCGTGGGATGTTCGTCGGTCCCGGCACCACCATTGATGATGGGGACGTCGCGTTGGTTGAAGTCTTCGAGATCATTCATCAAATACGCACAGCATTCCGCGAAATTCGGGATCCGGCTGCGCATGATGATCAGATCGAAATAGCTGCTGAACATGCGGATCGAATCGAACGGAGACTCACCCTTCGCTTCGGACGACAGCGAAGGGTCGCGGACTTCGTTGACCGTGATGCCCAAGATTTGACACGCGGCCGTGAACGACAGAAATGTTCGCGTCGATGGTTGCGTGAAGTACAGCATCGCTCGCTTTTCGGACAACTGCGTCGACAGGAAATCGCTGCCGGCCTTGTCGCGGGCGAGGACTCGAATCAGATCGGCCACCGAGGCGAGATGCTCAAGCAGATCGCGATCAAACTGGCTGGCGAAGATCATGTGCTTGAGATGCTTGTCCCGTTGCAACTCCGGCGTCTTCATGCGCGGCGGTCGGCGTAGGCGCGGCTCGTAGTCGTAGAAATCCATTGCGGTTCTCGCGAATTTGCGCGCAGGCGGGGATTGAGCAATTCGAGGGGAGGGCCAAGCGATCGGCAGCGACGGGGCCACGTTACCTGAAGGATTCCCGAACTTCAATCAGCACAATTCTTGGCACTTCGAGCGACCTGAACCGGATTTCTGCGGCAAGATTGACTGCGAATTTGCGGAAAGAACGATCGTCGAGATCGGTGTTTCAACGCACTCTACGCCCAACCAACGACGACCGGATCGGCAGCTTCCGGCTCGCTCGCAATGACGGTGTTCTTCAACGGAGCGCCCAACGCTGAACACGCAATCGTGATTTCGTCGCCCGGTTGATAAGTCCAATCCCGCTCGGAATGGCTGAGCTTGCTGGTTCCGAGAAAATGCACGTGGCAGTCGCCGGGAAATCGATGGGCGGCGTACTTGAAATGGTGGTCCTCGCAGTTCCCCAAAGAGTGGCACATTGCTGATTCACCCGAGTGCAATTCACCGCTCGTGTAAATGACCTTCCCGTCGCGACGCACCGCACAGCTTAGCGCGACATTGTCAAATTCAAATTCGGTATGCAATTCCGGCCCGATGGCACATGTGCGCAGTTTGGACGGAGCCAAGTACAGGTAGTTGATCTTTTCAGTCGCGTGATCCGACCATTCATTGCCGATTGCGAATCCAATTCGATGTGGGATGCCGCGGTTGCTGACGATGTAGCACGCGGCAATTTCGGGTTCTTCGCCGCCGTCTCGGGCATACGCTGGGATTTCCAGATCGTGTTGATAGCCCTTCAGAATGGTCCCGTTCCCCTTATAAAACCACTCGGGACTCACGCCGCGTCTGCCGGATTCCGGCTTGCCACCGGCGATGCCCATTTGAAACATCTTGGCGGAATCCGTTTGCGGTTCTTCGGACTTGCCAAGATCGTCGGCATGCATCTTGTTGCGCGATTGCATACTGCCGAGATGCGTCAGACCGGTTCCCGACACCATCAACCGATGCATGTCTGCATGATCAAACGGCGACAGCAAATACGGCATGGTTGAGTTTGGTCGCACCTCGAGAAACGGCGGATAGGGCTGTGTGTCGCGTCCGCCGACAGCGATGAGGTCCGCCAGCAACTCATTGAATTTCGCGCCGACTCGCTCGGCTTCCAAGAAGATGTCGTAGACCGTGCGTAGCGACGAGCGACCCGATGTGAGGTCCAGGACGGTGTCATCCTGGACGACGCCGACATGCCGCTTTCCGGTTTCCATGCGAAACTGAACGACTCGCATCCTGACGCTCCCATCGGGTGAAGAATTCGGTTGGCAATGTTATGCCGACCCCTTGGACGATTTTCTACCCACGCGTCGCGTCCCAATGCGGGAACATCAGGCTTTTTTCAAGCTGACCTCGTCCAGCAATACGGACGCGCCCTGTTGCAGGTAATCCACCGCGACGATGAGATGTCGCTGGCCACGACGTTCGACGATCGTCCCCTCAATTCCCGCGAACGGTCCCGATTGAACCACGACGCGTTCGCCCGTTTGTAAGCGTGCTTCGGGAGTTAACGGTGCGCCGACATTGACCAACGCTCGGATGTTGCGCAAGTCGGACACCAATTTCACGTGGTCCGGAAAATCCAGCCACCGCGAGATGCAATTGCTTTGCAACGCTTCAACTCGTTGCTCGGCGTTACACAACACGAACACGTAGCACGAGAACAGCGGGATGTACGATTCGCGCACTCGGCCAGACGCCGAACGAGTCCGGCGGGCGATGAGTGGGCAGTAATGCGGGATGTCGAAGACTCGAAGATGCCGCATCAGCGACTTTTCTCGCCGCGAAATCGTGTACACCGCCGCCCAGCGACTGCCGGGCAGCACGCCACTGGGACAAGCCTCAAGCAGGTCCTCGGGCAGAATATCCGGCTCACGGGCGAGAATCGGCATGAAGGACTCCAAAACATCTTGATGGAGGCACCGTCGATCCGGTTACCGACGGGCCGGTGATGCCGGACAAGCGGCGGAATTCGAACAATTGAAAGGACTGCAAACGTGAGACCATTGCGACCGCCAATGAATTCCGAGAGCCCAATTGGCGGTCTTTTGCAATTCACGACGCGTCAAGATCCGCACACTCGTAATGCCGCGCCGACACGTGCCACCCATTCGGTCGGCTCGAATGAGCCAATCTGGGCTGATTCTCAGAGGTCGATGCCGTTTGGAGAGTTTTCGATGTTCACAAGACCGAAACTCTCGAAGCGAATTAGCCGAATCGGACTCTGCGGATTTCGCGGGTATCGACGGCAGTGTCGGTGTGTCTTGATCCCGCAGCGCGAGCCCACGGTTTTGGACATCATCGGATGCACCACTTGTCGGTTGCACATCTCCCCGTCGAGACCGCGCCGCCGATCAGCGGTAGGCCGAACCGATGTCGATTTACGCCACCGAGCAGACAGCAGTTCGGGTCGCACTTGGCTCTCATGGAGCGTGATCGAGTCGAGATCGGCGTCTTTCACGACAAACCGTAATCGCACTGTCTTGCCGGCGACTGGAATGCGTCCGCTGACTTTCCGCACGCAGCATTCCTGAGCGGACCAACAACTGGTACGACTTGTCATGTGGTACGACTTGTCACGCCGCCCGTTGTTGGCGATTGAAGATTTCGTGACGCTCAACTTGAACAAGGAGAATCAGACATGGGTGACAAAGGAAGTAAGGATAAAGGCCGCAAGGAGCAACAGAAGAAAGCGGTACTCACTCCGAAAGAGAAACGAAAGGCGAAGCAAGACAAGAAGGGTCGATAGGCATCCGATAACGTCCAGGATCAATCGCCGGCTCGTCATGATCAGTCGACGTTCCGATGCTCGGCCTACAATTCGAAGGCCGCGACTCGGGACGTCACTTGATCGTACATCTCGGGCGGCAACGGGCCTTTTGCCGCCGCCGCCAGGTTCTCGGTCAAGTGTGCGGGG
>JAQBZS010000615.1 GCA_027622115.1 Planctomycetota bacterium
TCCGTTGCGTCCTGCCTCCGGGTCCGGCGCGCCGCCGTTGCTGCCCTGAATGTAGACGCCGATGCAGTTGATGCCGTGAGCGACCATGTTGTCGAGGTTCCGGACATGCCGCTCGGTGACCCCCTGGCTGTACAAGGCGTTGCCGCAGCGAAGACCCCAAACCTGAATCTCTTCCCCGCCGAGATATGGCCGGTCGTCCTTGATCGAGAACTCGCGTGTTGATAGTGGATCGTCGATATCGAGGGCCTGCTCCGGTGTCGGCTGAGCCGTCGTCGGCGCGGCTGCGGGAACTTCCGTCGCCTGAAACGCGACCACTTGCCACGAACCATCCCGCTGAGCCCAGACCCGCAGGAAGCGAAACTGCCCCGTCCCAATGCTGCCGTCCGACTCACGCCACTTTGGCGTCGAGACACCGGTCACGACGGCCGTGTCATCGACGACTCGCACCTGAAGGTCGGCCACATCAAACGAGATGTAACTGCTCTTGCCCTGCACTTTGCCTTTGATCCATTCGGGTTTGGTACGAAAGCGGCCAGACTGACTGCCGTGAGTGAAGTCCTTTGCGAACAGTCGATCAAACGTCGCCACGTCGCCTTCGACGACGGCTCTGTCGAGGATTCCTTCCAGTCGGCGGATTTCCGCTTTCGCAGAGGAGTCATCGGATCGTACTTGAGCAACTCCAGCCAGCAGTACGGCCGCCACAACGAGGGCTGTCTTCTTTTGAATCCCGTATCGCATCGTGACGTCTCCCTCCAATGTGAAAGCGTTTGAGTGATCACTCCGACCCCGTCGCCGTGAACTGATCGAAGTGTGTTTGAGCGTCGGCTTTGGTCCAAAGACCGACGCGGCCGGCATCGCTGAGCGTCTCGTCGCGCACGCTGAGCTGTGTGCCATCGACATCACAGACAATCAGGTCGCCCAGCATCGCGACCGTCAGCGTGTGCCACCCGTCGCCGGCGAGTTCCACGTCGACGCTCGCCAGTTGCGTGCGCTTGCCGACGATGACCTTGTAGATGCGGAGATTGTCTTCGAGCGGATTGAAGCGGCAGACGTAATAGTGGTTTGCATCGACGTAGCGCCACACAAACCCGCCGCCCTGATCGACTTTGCCCGCCACCGACCGGAACGCCACCGAAAGTTTCATGTCCTGATAGCTGGCTTCGTTGACAGCGCACAGGTTGAACATCGACCTGGGACTTTCCGCAGACTGAGCGAGCACGTAGCCGGACTCAGACGGTGCTGATTCATCCGCCACAACTTTCCAGACACTGCCGTCGCCCTCGCCGGTCTGAGCGACTTCCCAGCCGCGTGGAACGGTGTCGACGTCGTCGGCTGTGAACGTCCAATGGCGCGCTTCGCCCTCGATATCAGGCGTTGACATTTTCGGTGGCTCAGCCGTCTGACTGCATCCGGAAGACGCCATCGTCGCCAGGGTTGCCAGCACGGCGAGGAGTACGCCTCGGATGTCCATGTTCATGTTCATGCTTCAGCCTCCTGACGCTTGCGTCAGGTTCTTCGTCGCCCCACGGCGACTCCTATGACTCCGCTCATTCTCCCGCCACGGTTTCCCATGTCCATTAAAGGAAGATGAAACGTTTTTCATGTTGGCGGATCGGAGCCGGAGCGTGGCAGCAGCACGGTGCAGGTCGTGCCTTCGCCCGGTGTGCTGGCGATGTCCACTCGGCCGCCGTGAGCCCACACGATGCTCTGCACGATGCTCAGGCCGAGGCCCGTGCCGCCGGCTTCGCGGCTGCGGGATTTGTCCACACGATAGAACCGATCGAACACTCGAGGGAGGTGGTCGGCGTCGATGCCGATGCCCGTGTCGCGGACGGCGACAGCGATCATTCCGGACTGCTCGGTCACGGTCACTTCGATGCAGTCTTCTGACGGCGTGTACTTGATGGCGTTGTCGAGCAGGTTGTAAATGACCTCGCGCAGTCGGTCGCAGTCGCCGGTGACGACGGCTGTGGTGCAGGAATCAAGAGTCAGCGTCTGTTGCTTCGCTTCGGCAAGCGGACGCATCATCTCCGTGGCGTCGGCAACGAGCCGGGCCAGATCAATGGGCTGCGATTCCAGCGGCACCAGTCCGGCGTCTTCGCGAGACAGCATCAGCAATTGATCGATCAGCTTCGTGAGATGCTCGCACTCTTCAAGAATGCTGCCGGCCAGCGTCTGAAACTCCTCGGCATCCGGTGGCTGGTGCATGGCGACTTCCGCCTCGGCGCGGATCACCGCAATTGGCGTCCGCAGTTCGTGCGAGGCATCGGCGGTGAAGCGTCGAACTTCGGCGAAGGACTGCTCCAGCCGGGCGATCATTGCGTTGATGGTTTGGGCGAGTCGACCGAGTTCATCACCTGAATTCTGCACGTCGAGCCGGCGGCTGAGTTGTTCGGCCGTGATTTCGTCCGTCGCCTGCCGAATCCGCTCGACAGGAGCCAGAGCCCGTCGGGCCAGCGCGTAACCGATGCCACCCGCCAGCAACAACGATATCGGCAGGACGGTCAGCAGTACCGCTGCCAGTCCGCGAAGTTCCTTATACACCTCATCCATCGGCAGCATCAGGACGACGTCAAACCGGCTGCCGTTCGCATCCAACGCTCGTGTCAGCATCCGCTGCCGGCCGATCAGCGGCAACCGGCGCGAGTCAAAGCGTGATTCGCCCGTGGCGTTCGCCGGTCGGTCGGGAACGCTCTGCGCGGCCATCTGATCGGTGCGTGCGACGACGACGCCATCGCTATAAACAACACACAGCGCCCCGACATGCTCGTGGAACTCTTCGATCCAGTGTCGAATCCGACTCTCCGGGTCTTCGACACTGTGCAGGTCGTGTTCGAGTTCGTGAAACTGTTCGATCAGCACGCGGTCGATCTGCTCCAGCATCGCGTGGCGCAATAGACCGTACACGAGCAGCCCGACGACCAGCAGCAGTACCGCCAGCGCGGCCGTGTTCCACAGCGTCAGCCGCCAGCGGATACTCAGCCTGCTCATGGCGAGTCCCTCACGACGTAGCCGACACCGCGCACCGTGTGAATCAATTGTCGCAGGCCCGGTCGTTCGACCTTCTTCCGCAACAGCCCGACGTAGACGTCGATGACGTTCGTCAGTACACCCATCGGTTCCTGCCACACATCGCGAGCCAGCATGTCCCGCGTAACGACGGCATCGACGTGCCGGACAAAGTACGCCAGCAGTTCAAACTCGCGGTGGCTCAGCTCAATCTCTTCGCCGTCCCGCACAACACGGCGGGCGACGAAGTCCATTTCCAAATCGCCGACGCGGAGCATCAATTCGCGTCCGCCGGTGTCGCGACGCAGCAGAGCCCGCAGCAGAGCCCGCAGCAGAGCCCGCAGTTCGGCAAAAGCAAACGGCTTCACCAGATAGTCATCGGCACCGCCGTCCAGTCCCGCGACCCGGCCATCGACGCTGTCCCGTGCAGTGAGGATCAGCACCGGCTGCGAAAACCCAAAACGAGCGGTGAACAGTAAGGGCAACAGCGTCGTCCTGCACGAGATGTATTTTGACGGCATCACCCCGCAGGCACCCGATCCAGCCGCTGACATCCGCCGCGCCATCGAGCAACGGTTCGGTTAGCTCGACAAATGGTCCGTCGACTTCGCCGCGTCCGCCAAAGGAGCCGCCGGCTGGGCCATGCTTGTGAAACACCCGGTCAACGGAAAACTCTACAACGTCGTCAGCGACGAACACGCGATGGGTGTCCTGTGGATGGCCACGCCACTGATCGTCATCGACACGTACGAGCACGCGTTCTAAATACATCGACTACCAGAACCGCAAAGCTGACTACGTCGAAAAATTCCTCTCCCACATCGAATGGAATGAAGCCAACTCACGTTTTCGTGCCGTATAGAACGCGTGCAAGAACTACTTCCTAAGTCTTGCGTGGATGGTGTAGCTCCAGTTTGGGCAGTATTCTTCTCGCGTGATGTTGATTGTCTTCATTTGGGCATCGGTGATCTTCTGGCCCTTTACGTGCAGACATCATGGCTGAAGAATGTCAGCGGCTGATTTCCAAGTTGTCGAAGCTGGAGCACGCCAACTGCTGTTGAAATTGGACGGCTACACGAACGAAGAGATTGCCACACAGTTGGGACTCACTCGCCGGACGATTCAGCGCATGTTTGTGCCGGGACGCGAAAAGTGGTCAGCCTTGATTCAACCTCGGGATTAGCTGTCACCTTTCGCGGCAGTCGCTCGGCGACAGTGCCGTGGTATACTGCGTGTGTTCGCCCAGAACCGCAAACAGGAGTCGGCACCATGCCCGTGAATGACTGGACCCGCGTTGAAGCGGGCATTTTTCATGACTTTCACACGGCCTGGATTCCCGAAATCCGCACGGCATTGAATGACGGTCTGCTGCCGGACGGCTACTACGCGCTCGCGGAGCAACACGCGGGAAACGTGATTGCCGATGTGCTGACTCTCCACACCAGCGAGCCTCAACAGGCATGGCCCTTGCCGCCGCTGCCCGATGTTGGGGGCGTGGCCGTGGCCGAAGCTCCACCGCGAACGCGCCGTAAACATGTTGTCGAACTGACAGAGCTGCGGCGGTCCCTGGCCATCCGGCATGTCAGCGGACATCGACTGGTCGCGCTGGTCGAAATTGTGTCGCCCGGCAACAAGGACCGCGCACGCAGCGTTTCGGATTTCACGGACAAGGTCGAATCGGCTTTGAATTCCGGAGTGCATGTGCTGCTGGTCGATCTGTTTCCGCCGGGTTCGCATGATCCCACCGGAATGCATGGAGCCATCCTGCAGCGCCTCGAAGATTCCGACGAGCCTTACGATCTCCCCGCCGAAGAACCGCTGACCGTGGCCAGCTATGCGGTCGGACGTCGGGTTGAGATTTACGTGGAGCATCTCGCCGTGGGTGGCCACATCGTGGACATGCCCTTGTTCTTGACTCCGGATCGATACATCAACCTGCCGCTGCAAACGACTTACGCAGGGGCGTTTCGAGGAATGCCCGCGTTCTGGCGCGATGTCCTGGAAGGCAACGACAACGCGAACGGCTGACAACCCGGCGTACCATGCCATTCAACGGGGTCTTGTCCGCAGGAAGTAGTCAGTCCTTATACAACCTCAGGATTCGCTGTCACTTTTCGAGTGGATTCCTCGGTAAACCGCAGGACGAACGTAGAATGGGACCATTGTCCCGTCCGTGGCTATTCGACGGGACAATGGTCCCGTTCGTACGAG
>JAQBZS010000616.1 GCA_027622115.1 Planctomycetota bacterium
GAGTGACTGGCCTTCGGCCACGGCGATGTCCGCACCATAGTCTCCGGGACGATTTAGCAACCCCAGGCTGATCGGATCGAACGTCACCACCGCGAGGGCACCCGCTGCATGTGCGAGCCGCGTCAAACCGGCCGCGTCTTCCAGACAACCGAAAAAGTTCGGGTGTTGGATTACCAAGCAAGCGGTGTGGTCATCGAGTTGTGCCGCGACGGCTTCGAGATTCGCCGTGCCGTCCGGCGTCGGGACGATTCGCAACTCGGTGTCGAGATGCGTGAGATAGGTTTCCAGCACGTGCCGGTATTCGGGATGAACCGAGCCCAATACGACGATGTTGCCGTGCCGCCCCGTGACTCGCATGGACATGAACGCGGCTTCGCTGACAGCGGTTCCGCCTTCGTACAAACTGGCGTTCGACACATCCATGCCGGTGAGCGAGCAGATCAACGATTGGTATTCGAAGAACGCCTGCAAGCTGCCTTGGCTGGCCTCGGCTTGGTAGGGCGTGTACGCGGTGTAAAACTCGCCACGACCCGCGATTTCATCGACAACCGCCGGGATGAAGTGGTCATACACGCCACCGCCCAGAAAACACGTGCGACCGCTGCTGCCGACGTTCTTCGCCGCCAGTCGTTGTATCTCCGACTGCAACTCGATTTCGGTCAGCGGGGGCGGCAATTCGAGAGGACGATTGAGCCGGTTTGATTTGGGAATTTGGTCGAACAGGTCGTCAATGCTGGAGACCCCGATGGTCTGCAACATGGAATCGAGTTGATCAGGCGTGTTGAACAAATAGGCCACGCAACAAGTCTCCTCTGTGGCGGGTATTCACGATGAACGGTTTGGCGTGGATGGTTGATTCGCCGTTTTGGCGCTAGCCACGGTTACGGTGAACATGGAAGAACCGGGGCTCGCAAGGATTATTCAACGTCGTAGGGTGCTGTCGAAGCAAACCACGATGATGGTGCGTCTTCGGTCTCGGTTAAAGGTAGTTTCGACTTGGATCGACAATTCACGTGCATTGGTCGGCTGAAGACGTACCAGCACTTACGACCTCGACACACCCTACTGATTCCGCAGCTAGTGACCGGATTGGCAATGCGCCGTGTAGCCGTCGTAGTCGAGTAATTCCGCCAATTCGCCCGCGTTGCTGATTTTGAGTTTAATGATCCAGCCGGCCCCGAAGGGATCGTCCGAAAGAATCCCTAGGTCGTCGGCGAGCGGTTCGTTGACTTCGAGCACTTCGCCACCGATCGGTGCGTACAAATCGCTGACGGCTTTGACGCTTTCGACTTCGCCGAACGTGTCACCCTTGGCGATGGTCTTTCCAACTTGCGGCAAGTCCATGTAGACCAAATCCGTCAGTTCTTTCACGGCGAAATCGGAAATCCCAATCGTGGCCGTGTCGCCGTCCACTGAAACCCATTCGTGGGACGTCGCGTACTTGAGAGTTTTCGGATCCATGCCAGCTCCTGCGATTCGAAATTCCAGCGGCCCACGTTTGAATTCACACGTCCGACGTCACGAGTGCTCGTAAGTACTCGCGGTTGAGTTTTGTAATCGCCGTGACTTTGATGCCGGCCGGGCACGCGGCTTCGCATTCGTAAGTATTGGTGCAGCCGCCGAACGACTCTTCGTCCATCTGTGCCACCATGCTCAACACACGTTGCGAACGCTCGGCGCGGCCCTGGGCCAGTTCCGCCAAGTGCGTGACTTTGGCTGCGGTGAAGAGCATCGCCGATGCGTTCTGACACGACGCCACGCAGGCTCCGCAGCCGATGCAGGCCGCCGCGTCCATGGCCTTGTTCTGATCTGCGCCGGGCACCAACACCGCGTTGCCGTCTGGAGCGTTGCCCGTGTTGACCGACACAAAACCGCCCGCCTGAATGATGCGATCCAGCGAAGAACGATCGACCATCAAGTCTTTGACCACAGGGAACGACGTGGCTCGCCACGGTTCGATCGTGATCGTGTCTCCGTCTCGGAAGCGACGCATGTGAAGTTGGCAGGTTGTCGTTTCGTGGTCGGGACCGTGGGCTTGGCCGTTGATCATCACGCCGCAGGCACCGCAGATGCCTTCGCGACAATCATGATCGAACGCCACCGGTTCTTCGCCCTGACTGATGAGCTGCTCGTTCAAGACGTCGAGCATTTCCAAGAACGACATGTGCGTGCTCACGCCTTCCAGACGATAGGCGTGAAAGGCTCCGCGATCGTCTCGGTTGGCTTGTCGCCAGACTCGGAGGGTGAGATTGAGCGTGTCGCTCATGGGTTGGGCTCCTGGAACCAAATCAAACTGTATTTCGAGGGACGGCGAATCTTGACGAAGTCACTTGTAGCTGCGAGTCGCGAGCTTCACGTCTTTGAACTCCAACTCTTCTTTATGCAACGTCGATTCCTCGTCGACTCCTTTGAACTCCCACGCACCGACGTAGCAGAAGTTCTCGTCATCTCGTAGGGCTTCGTTCTCCGCCGTCTGGTGTTCTTCGCGAAAGTGACCGCCGCACGATTCCTCGCGATGCCGTGCGTCCGTCACAAGTAGCTCGCCGAATTCCATGAAGTCGGCGACTCGACCCGCATGTTCCAGATTCTGGTTCAACGATTCACCGTTGCCGACGACTTTGAGGTTTTTCCAGAACTCCTGACGCAATTCCTGAATCTGGCCGATGGCGTTGGTCAGACCATCCTTGTTGCGGGCCATGCCACAATAGTCCCACATGATCGAACCCAACTGCCGATGGAAACTGTCGGCGGTGCGCGTGCCGTTGATGTCCAGCAGTTGTTGGACGCGGCCCCGAGCGTTTTCGAGCGCCTCGCGGACTGCCGGGTGATCGTCCGAGACTTTTGGCAACGACGTCGTCGCGAGATGATTGCCGATCGTGTACGGGATCACGAAGTAGCCGTCCGCGAGTCCCTGCATCAAGGCACTCGCACCCAGCCGGTTGGCGCCGTGGTCCGAGAAATTGGCTTCGCCCAATACGAACAGACCTGGCACCGTGCTTTGCAAGTTGTAGTCCACCCACACGCCACCCATCGTGTAGTGCACGGCGGGGTAGATCCGCATCGGCACCTTGTACGGATTCTCGGCGGTGATTTTTTCGTACATGTGGAACAGGTTGCCGTACTTGGCACGCACGACTTCCTCGCCGTCTCGTTTGATGACGTCGCGGAAATCGAGATACACCGCCAGTCCGGCTCCCACGCCGAAACCACTGTCGCAGCGTTCCTTGGCCGCGCGAGACGCGACATCACGCGGCACGAGATTCCCGAACGACGGATAACGGCGTTCGAGATAATAATCGCGTTCGGCTTCGGGGATATCCTTGGGAGAACGTGTGTCCTTCGCGTTTTTCGGAACCCAGACTCGACCGTCGTTTCGCAGGCTTTCGCTCATCAACGTGAGCTTCGACTGGTAATCGCCGCTCTGCGGGATGCACGTCGGATGAATCTGCGTGTAACACGGGTTGGCGAAATACGCGCCCCGTTTGTGGCATCTCCAACTCGCGGTGACGTTGCAGGTTTTGGCATTCGTCGACAGGTAGAAGACGTTGCCGTAGCCGCCCGTGGCCATCACCACGGCGTCCGCGACATGCGTTTCGAACTTGCCGGTGACCAGATCTCGCACCACGATCCCACGAGCCACGCCGTCCACGACAATCAGGTCCAGCATTTCTCGGCGAGCGAACAGTTGCACCTTGCCGATCGCGACCTGCCGCATCAGGGCTTGATACGCACCGAGCAACAATTGCTGCCCGGTTTGGCCTCGGCAGTAAAACGTGCGAGACACCTGCGCCCCGCCGAACGAGCGGTTTGAAAGCGTGCCACCGTATTCCCGAGCGAACGGCACGCCTTGGGCGGCACACTGGTCGATGATCTGGTTGCTGACTTGGGCCAGGCGATACACGTTGGCTTCGCGACTGCGATAGTCGCCGCCCTTGACCGTGTCGTAGAACAACCGCCAAATGCTGTCGCCGTCATTGGGGTAGTTCTTGGCCGCGTTGATGCCGCCTTGAGCCGCAATGCTGTGGGCTCGCCGAGGCGAATCCTGGATGCAGAACGACTTGACGTTGTAGCCCAGTTCGGCCATCGACGCCGCAGCCGAACCGCCCGCCAGCCCCGTGCCGCCGACGACGATGTTGAACTTCCGCTTATTCGCCGGATTCACCAACTTCATTTCGAAGCGATGCTTGTCCCATTTGTCTTGAACGGGACCGTCCGGGACGTGCGAATTCAATGTGCCGTTCGATGCGTCGGGCATCGTCTCTCCCTATCTGTCAATCGAAATAGCCAAGATTGGCAAGCAGCGGAAACGTCAAGAATCCCAGCGCAATCAAGGCGGCAAAACCGCTCGCTCCCCATCGAATCAATTCCGCATTTCGCGGACTTCGCAATCCGAGCGTTTGCAGGGCACTCGCCACGCCGTGCCCCAAATGGAACCACAACACGATGCAGCCCACCATGTAGACCCCGAAACTCACGGGATTCTTGAGGATCGTGACGGCTTTTTCGAACGGCTCTTTTGTCACGGAACCGTTGGAGTACTCGACGTCCGGTCGCGCTTCAAACGTGAAATCCGCCAGATGCACAAGCACGAAGAACAGCACGACCGCTCCCGAAACGAACATCCAAGTGTCGCCACCCGCCGGCGATCGGTCTTCGTATTTGAGCTTCTTTTCGGAATAGTCCGTCTTTCGGGCCGCCGAATTCTGTCGCGAACTTGAAACCGCCAGGAAGATGTGCGTGGCAAACAACGCCACGAGACCGACTTCGGCAAGCTTCACCAGCCCCTCCATTTTGGGGCTGTGAAGGCCATGCGCATATTCGTTGTACGCATCCTCGCCGACGATCAGGAGCAGGTTCCCGGCCAGATGCATGACCAGGAATCCACAGAGCAGCAACCCGGTGACGGCCATCACAATTTTTTTCCCGACGGACGTCGAGAGGGCATTCAGTAACGCATTCAAGTCCGACTCCTTCACCCAAAGCCTCTCGAACAGTCGCGTTCGAGCGGCAATACCGACTCACTCAGGATTGAAGGGCGGGATATTAGCGCGGAAGCGACCTGCCATCCAGGCACCGGTTTTCGGTTTTCACGCGTCGTTCATGTCGTCGAGCCAAAGTTCGAACTGTCGAAGTAGATGCGAAGATTGGCCCGGGCCTTCGTGCCGTCGAGAACGGTGAGCTTGTTCGCATCGCGCGGGCGATCCGGCAGCTTTGACGGA
>JAQBZS010000617.1 GCA_027622115.1 Planctomycetota bacterium
CCAAAACTCGCCTCCACGATCGGGAGGTCACGGACATGCCTGCACCAATCGTACCAAACCAAGAAGTCGCGATCCGGTGCGTGCGTTGATGAGTTTCGCTGTTTTCCACGATCACACACTGATCGATGAGAGCATGTGGTGTCCAGGGAGGTCGGATATGGTGCGCCGAAGTCGACGTTGCGATCATTCTCGTTTATCCGTCAGCCGCAGGCGTTCGCGTTGATTGAGGTCAATCACGCACGGGACCGCCAAAACGGCTAGAGACTCTCTGAAAAAGCGGGACAGGCACCCACACGTTGAACTTCGGAATTGAATTGGCACAACATGTGGGAGCCAGTCCCGGTTTTCAGATAGCGTCTAATGAATCCGTCAGCCCGGTCATTCGATTCAGTTTCGACAGTCCAAGCGTTCCCATTCGCGACGGACGCGGTTGAGCCCGAATGAGCAAAGTTCGAAGTCCGCGCTCAGTCGCTCCAGCACAGGCGCTTCTTCTTGGAACGGCTCTTCGTCGAACGTACTGGCGATGTAGTAGCCGCGCTTGCCTTGCGCGCAATAGTCCAGCAAATAGTCGCGACGGTCCGTGGCTTGCAGCCGCTTCAATGCTTCGGGATACACTCCCGACCAGAACAGCGTAAAGTCTCCAATATGACGATAAAGTTCCCGCTTCGGATTCGCTTCGCGATCTTCGGCCTCGATCATCATTTCGGCAACTTCTTCCAGCCGTTTGCCGCGCGTATCGCGAAACCGAAAGATCTCTTCGGTCTTTACGAACCGCAGCAGCAACTCGACGAGATAGTCGGTGAGTGGGGGATCAGCCACCCCGAATTCCACCTGAAATGTGTGCTCGGTCAGCGCCGTAAACAGTCGACGCAACTCGTTTTCGCCCGTGACGATTGCAACCATTTCCGTTTCTCCAAGCTGAATTAGCGAACAATCGATTCTAGGCCCGCTTTTCAACCTTGGTCAATTGCTTGTTTCGCCATTGTCGGTAGCGTGATTGAGGAAATCGGTCGGTTCTTACGACGATTGTCAGAATTTGGAGACCACATGGAATCGATTGGTGACGCAGCGGTGGTGAAACGAGCCGTTCAGCATTTGCGAAAGAGCGATTCACGGTTGGCAGCGGTGATTGACCGCGTCGGCAAGTTTGAATTGACGCTGCGATCCGATCGATTCGGTTCGTTGGTGCGGTCGATTTTGGCTCAGCAGATTTCGACGTCCGCCGCAAAGTCGATTTGCAAGAAGGCCAAAGCTCTCATGCCGCGCGGCCGTTTTACGGCTCGGGCCGTGTTGAATCAATCGGACGAGGAACTGCGATCGGCGGGGATTTCGCCGCAAAAACTGAGCTATCTGCGCGATCTTGCCGTGAGAATCGATGACGGCCGTCTCAAAACGCGGTCGCTCGGGCGATTGGATGATGAAGCCGTGATTGAAGAGTTGACGCAGGTTCGCGGTATCGGGCGGTGGACGGCGCAAATGTTCTTGATTTTCACGCTGGGGCGGACGGACGTGTTTGCCCCCGACGATCTAGGGATTCGCTCGAACATGCAACGCATCTATGAATTGCCGGAATTGCCGGCGAAACTCGAATCGGAAACGATCTCCGCGGCTTGGGCTCCGTATCGCAGTGTCGCTTGTTGGTACATCTGGCGGAGCGGGGACATTCAACGCGAGAACGAGGACGCCGCAAAGTGGCTGTAGCTGGGACTGCAGCCGACTGATCGGTCGGATCTGTCTGATCGGACAAATGAGGCTTACCCGTTCAATTCACCTCCGAACCACCGGACTAGTCATGCACGTTGCCATTGTCACCGCCGGCGGAGCTGGAATGTTCTGCGGCTCATGCATGCATGACAACACGTGGGCTCGGGCTTTGATGGCGGCCGGCGTCGAAGTGTCTTTGATTCCCACGTACACGCCGATTCGCGTTGATGAACAGGATGTCAGTCAACATGAAGTGCTGCTCGGCGGCATCAACGTGTATCTCGATCAGAAACTGCCACTCTGGGGCCGGCTGCCGCGCGTATTCACCGGCTGGCTCAATGCGTCGTGGATCCTGCGGCTGGCGACGAAGTTCGGCGTCAGCAACAACGCCGCCGAACTCGGCGATATGACCATTGCGATGCTCTCCGGAGAACTCGGACCGCAACGACGTGAAGTGGAAGAGTTCGGCGAATACTTTTCCGAACGATTGCAACCCGATGTCATCTGCTACAGCAACGCGTTGCTGGTGGGGACTCTGAAAACGCTGAGACGCAGCTACCACGGCAAGGTGTTTTGCGTGCTCCAGGGCGACGACATTTTTCTCAACGGTCTGCCCGACGCCTATCGCAAACAGGCGATCGAGCTGATTCACGAACGGTCCGCCGAATTTGACGGTTTCATCACGCACAGCCGTTATTACGCGGACTACATGAGCGAATACCTGGGGCTGCCGCGGGATCGCTTTCACCAACTCCCACTCGGCATCGATTTGTCCGGACATGACGGTCGCCCCGAACTTCGCCGCAATGATGCGTTCACGGTGGGGTACTTCGCCAGAATCTGTCCGGAGAAAGGGCTGCAACATTTGGTGGACGGCTTTCGAGTTTTCCACGCGAAGCATCCGAATTCGCGGCTGTTGGCGGGAGGCTACCTATTCGACAAGCCCTATCTCGAACGCGTGAAACAATCGGCCGTCGATCTCGGCACGGCGTTCGAATACATCGGCAGCCCGGAGTCGCACGAACAAAAAGTGGCCTTCATCAAATCCTTGGACGTGTTGTCCGTGCCCACGGAATACCATGAGCCCAAGGGCATTTACGTGCTCGAAGCGTTGGCGAATGGGACGCCGGTGGTGCAGCCGTCGCACGGGGCGTTTCCGGAATTGATCGAGCACACTGGCGGTGGCCTGTTGGTGGCACCCACGAATCCCGCAGCACTCGCGTCGGCATTGGAAACCATGCATTCCGACGAAGCACTTCGCTTGCGGTGCGCGACGAGCGGCCATGAAAGCGTCCACCAGCATTTCGGAGCCGCTGCGATCGCCCAAGCTTCGATCAACTTGTTTTCCGACTCGTTGAAGGCACGCGTTCCGCCCACTTGAGCAGGATGGGCAACAGGACCAGATTCCCGATCAATCCACCGATCATCGCCACGCTGACGAGCACACCGAAGTAGATCAGCGGCACGAACGACGACAACGTCAGCACGCTGAACCCGGCAATCAATGCCATGTTTGCAAACACCAACGCACGCCCCACGCCTTGATGCGTTGCGCGCAAGGCATCGAGGTGATTCAAGCCGAGGACTCGGCGGGCGCGGCGATACCCGGAGATGTAATGGATGCTGGAATCCACCGTCAGCCCCAAAGACACGCTGGCAATCATCGCCGTCCCCAGATTGATCGGTTCGTTCAACCAGCCGAGGATTCCGATCACAATCAGAATCGGGAATGCATTCGGTATGAGGCAAATCAAGCCGATGCGAAAGCTGCGAAACGCCACGGTCATCATGATGGCAATGCCCGCTGCGGCAATGACGAAACTTACGGTTTGATCCACCAACAGGCTGTCGATGATGAACGTCAGCAGCACGTAGATGCCGGTGACTTTGGCGTCGGGAAATTCTTGCTCGGTCACGGCCTGGACCGACTCAATCAAGCGATTCTTGTCTTCCGCCGATTGTTGCTCACGGGCTCGCAACAGAATCCGCATGCGACCTCGCTTGGAGTTGTACAAACTGGATTCGAATTCCGGTTGTAGACCTCGAATCACGTCCAAGCGTTTTTGCACCGTGCCGAGAAAAAACGGGATTTCCGGGACGAGTTCCAGCCCATCCGTGATCGACGCCACCTTGGTGAGCCCGGTTGTCGATTCAAGTTGCCGCAAGCGGTCGGTCACGCGGCGGACGCGATCGAGATACTTGTCGGTCAGTGCTTTCGGCGCGGGGAAATTGACTTCCAGCGTACCCGCGCCACCCAACCGCTCTTCGACGAATCGCAGCGACTGCACCAAAGGCGTCGACTCGCGGAAGTTCTTGCTGAAGTCCGTTTGAATCGTCATTCGCCCGAGTCCCACGAGCGACACCACGATGATCAACGCGAAACCCGCGAGGATCGACTTCGGAAAGCGGTCGACCCCATCCGTGATCCCGCCGAGGAATCGACCGAGGATCCGCTCGCCATAGGCGACGTGTGGATCGGATTGAAACTCGCCCAAGAGGATGCCGCCGGGCAGCAACACCACCGTTGCGACCAACACCAAGCCCGTGGCCATGGCCATCATCAACCCGAAACTTTGCACCGGAAGAATGCGGCTCGACAACAGGGCCGCGAAACCGATGGCCGTCGTCCCGCAGGTCCAAGTGATGGCCGGCAACAGTTCGGCGAAGGTGACGCGGAGCGCGGCGACTCGATCGAGCGCCGCGCGATGCTCGCGAAAACGGACGGTGATATGGGTCACCGTGGCCACGCTGATGATGGTCGACAGCGAATTGAGCATCGAACTCACCATGCTGAGTTCCACGGCACTCACCACCAGCAAGGCCTGAGTCCACACGATGGTCGACATCACCACGATCAGCGGCAGCAGCATCCACCGCACGCTGCTGAAGAACAGAAATATCACTCCGGCCAAGAGCGCCACCGAGACTTGAAACAGCACTGCGCCGTCGTTTTCGACGTAGCGAAACATGTCGTGAATTTGCACGGGTTCGCCCACGATGGCGACGGCGGTCGGCTGCGAGTCGGCGACTTCTCGAATCCGGGCAATGGTTTCGCCGCGCGGCAGGTCCGGTGTTTCCGGCTTCAACCGCAGAATGATCGAGGCCACGTCTCCGTCGGGGCCGACAAGCACGGTGTCAACCATGCGACGCACCTTGGCGGTGCCGTTGGGAATGAACCGTAACAGCTTGACGGACTTCATCGCATCCGCCACCTGTTGAGTGCTGGCGGCGTTGACGCCTTCGATTCGATTGAGTTGTCCGGCGAATTCACGCAAATGTTTTGCGCTCGCATCCGAAACCGTGACGCCGTCTTCGCGGAACAAGCCGGGATCGTTGAAGGCCAGGATGACGAATTCGTCGCCGCCAAACAGCGACTTGCTCTCCAGATAATCGAGCAGTTGCGTATCACCGGCGGCGTAGAGCGCTTCGATCGACTGATCAAATCTCAATTGACGCGCGAGTGGAATCGAGACAGCCACCATCGCCAGGCCCA
>JAQBZS010000618.1 GCA_027622115.1 Planctomycetota bacterium
CGACGGCCGAGAAGGCAGCCCGCCGTTATCGACGTTGCGATCATCGTAGCCGGTCATTAGCCAGTGAGTTCCGCCGCCGTGTCCGCTGTTTGTGTGAGCGAACGAGCGAACGAACGCCATTTTGTCCGCCATTTGGGCGATCTTCGGAAACGTCCCGCCGATGGTAACGCCGGGCAGGGATGTGGCCGCTTCACCGGTCACGCTGCGGTATTCTTTGGGGGCGGTCATCTTGGGATCGAATGTTTCGACGTGCGTCGGACCACCGCCGAGCCACAGCCAAATCACCGATGTGTCGGGAAGCGATACGCCCTTTCCCGCCGCTTGGGCTCGTGATCTGAGCAAATTCGGCAGCGTCAAAGCTCCGGTACCGAGTGCACCAACCTTGAGAAAGTCGCGTCGAGTATTCCCATCGCAATCTCGATAGCGTCGGCCCGCTTCCAATGTGAGCATCGTTTTCTCCTGCTGAGTTGGTACACGTGAATCGGAAAAAATCGCCCAGAACCCCGCCATTGTGCGCGGGGCAACACATCAATACTGATTGATGGGTCGAGAGTCTAGGGAAAGAGGTGTGGAATTCAATGCCAAATCGAGGAAGTTTTCACCGGAGTCTTTCGGGCACGCGGCGTCTTTCGCGCGGGCTGACTCGTCTTGTTGGTGATTCGGGGCTGGCCTAGACTCCGCAGTAGGAAATGTTGATCGCCGGATGCGGTCACAAAACGATGTTTCGCCGAAGTTCTCACGGAAGAAGACGCTGCGGCACGCCTTGCTGTCGCGGCTCATGATGTCGCATGAAGCTGGCCCGATTGCTCTCAATTCGATACGTGCTTTTCGCCGTGCTGGCGATCGCATTGCTGCTCAGCGCCGTGGAAGTCGGTCTGCAACTGTCGGATTCGGCGATGTCAACATCCGGTTCACAAAGTTCCCAGCAGTCGCTGACGTCACCGTCTTGGACCACGCACCACAGCCTGCAACCCTCCCGCCAAATCGAAACTCGCAATCCAGACACCACGGAGCCGGTGTTGGTGCAAACCAACAGCTTTGGTTTACGCGGGCCGGAATTGGCGGTTCCCAAACCGGCCAACGTCTATCGCGTGGTACTGCTCGGCGACGAGACCATCTTCGGTCCAGGGGTTCCCGAGCAGTCGACGATCGCCGCCCTGTTGCCTCGATATCTGCGACCGCAAGCCGGCAAGAAACTTGAAGTCATCAACGCGGGCACTCCGGGTTTTTGCCCGCTGCTGTCCTATCTTCAAACAAAGCACACGTTACTGGCCTTTGAACCGGACTTGATCGTGGTCCACTTCGACATGTCCGACGTGGCCGATGATTACCATTACCGACGGCATACGAGGCTCACTCAAACTTCGGACCCCACGCTGTGCTCGCACCCGGATCTGCTCGGCGGCAATTCGACAGCCAAGCATCCGTGGGAGCGTTTGCAATTGGTTCAATGGACTCGCAAGAAAATGATGGGCCGTTGGACGTCTCAGCGACCGGAATCCGGCAAAGACATCGACGCGCCGGAAGGCCGTTACGCGTGGCTCGAAGACAACCCTCCCGATTGGTCGGTGTACGTGGCCCAAGCGTTCTCGCCGCTCGAACACTTCAAGACATTGGTGGACGGCACGCGCACGGATCTCGTGGTCTGCACGAGCCCAAGTCCCTGGCAAGTCTCGACCACGGCATCCGACGCACCGGGAATTCGCGAGCAATACGGGATTCCCGCCGGAACGCGATTCAGCAGCCGGCGTCCGTTTGAAGTCCTGGGCGAATTCACCACGAAACACCGGATTCTGTTTTGCGATTTGTCCGCTGCCTTTCAACGAGACCAAAACCCCGACCGATTGTTCTTTCGCAACGCCCCGCACCTGACGTCCGCCGGCCATGAATTATGTGCCCGAGAACTCGCGCGGTTCCTGGGTCCGCTTGTCAGTTCGCCGCCACAAGGGCCAATGCGTCGCGGAGCATAAGCTAGCCAATCCAACCGTAATCACTCTCAATGCCGCTCGAATACCGGATCAGCACCGCTTTGCACGCGCGGCAGCAATACGCAACCAGCTTGAACAGGACGCGAGGCGGCATCCACTCCTCTGAGCCGAGCAATCGATGAATCTCGAATCGCACATAACCGGCTGCATTCTTGGAACTGCAATCGGAGATGCGTTGGGCTTGGCGTACGAATGTGTTTCGCGGCGTCGACTGACACGCTTGCTCGGCCCGGCGACTCGGTATCGCTTTCTGTTTGGGCGAGGGATGGTCTCGGACGACACCGAACACACCTGCCTTGTTGCTCAGTCGTTGATTGCAGGTGGTGATGATGTCGAGGAATTCTCGCGTCAGTTTGCTCGTCGGCTGCGTTGGTGGTTCCTGCGGCTTCCGGCTGGTGTCGGTTGGGCAACTGCGAGAGCGTCCATCAAGCTGTGGTTCGGCGCGCGGTCCCGCACGAGCGGGGTGTTTTCAGCCGGAAACGGACCGGCCATGCGGGCTGCGATTTTCGGTGCGGTTTTCGATCACGTGGACGAAATGTTGCCTTTCGTCCGAGCGTCTACGCGAATCACGCACACCGATCCGAAAGCGGAGTACGGGGCCATTGCCGTTGCACTCGCCGCACACTTGGCGAAGACGGAACCGTCAATCAACCCGACCGATTTTGTTGGTCGAGTCGACGAAATCATCGGCGCGGAAGGTCGGGAGTTCACGGAACTGTTGCATCGCGTCGCGGCGAGCATTCAAGCCGGGCGCACAACATCAGAGTTCGCTGTTGGACTTGGGCTGGAAGCAGGGGTCTCGGGTTACACCTATCACACCGTCCCGGTCGCAATTCATGCGTGGCTGGCACATCGAGTTGATTATCGATCGGCAGTGATGGAAGTCATTGAGTGTGGCGGTGATGCCGATACAACGGCCGCGATTGTTGGCGGAATTATTGGTGCGGGCGCGGGGGAGTCCGTGATCCCAGCCGAGTGGGTCGCAATGTTGATTGCATGGCCGATGTCGACGAATTGGATGAGGAAACTGGCGACACAGCTTGCTGAATCCATCGCGAATACAGAATACCGACGCCCGGTCGGTCTGAATCCGTTGTTGGTGCTGTTGCGGAACAGCGTGTTCCTGGTCGTGGTGTTGCTGCACGGATTTCGGCGACTGCTGCCACCGTACTGAACCATCATGATCGCTCAGTGAATTGGAGTTCGACCGGTATTCGCGCCTTGGCATCCTGGGCCGAAACCTGCACACGCTCGTCCGTGTGGTGATCGCAAGGATCGCCACGGCTTGTCGTTTCGCTGCGAGCAGTCGCATAATGGCGGACACCAACGACCTGAATTCACGATCGATTCGACATCCTGTCATCATCGGACACGCATGACTTCAGCCACGCAACTTATCGAGCTGCTCGATCTGTCCCGTCAACCGGGGGCGATTACGTTTTCCGAGACTGCTCCGGAAGGGGTGCCGCATGTCGCGAGCGTGGCGCCGTCCGGTTGTACGTATTGGAAGCACGCTGCGGAAGGTGCGTCGTTTTATACCGAGGCCGCGGATCACTACGGCTGTCCGATCGGAGCACACACGCACGGTGTCGACATGCCCGAAGAACAAGCGGAACAATTGCAGGGCGTGATCGGGACGATGGTTGAATTGCCTTTCGATGGATGAAGTGCCCGCGATTCCGCGCCGAGAAACGGCGTTCGGCGTGGCGAGCTATTCACCGTTGGCCGAAACGACGACGGAACCGGATGTCGTGCTGGTCAGCGGCAATGCTCGCAAGATGATGCTGCTGGCGGAAGCGGCACACTCGGCGGGTGTCGCCTGTGAAGCGAACATGGTTGGACGCCCGACGTGTGCGGCGATTCCGGCCGTGATGAATTCCGGAACCAGCGCCGCAAACTTGGGCTGCATCGGCAATCGCGTCTACACGGAACTCGGAGACGACGAGTTGTACTTCGTGTTCGCCGGCAGCCAACTCGACAAGATCACCGACAAACTCGCATCGATCGTGCATGCGAATTTGCAGCTTGAACAGTATCACCAAGCAAAACTCAATTAGCGTTTTAGCCAAGGAATCGAACATGAAACTCAGAACGATGGCCCTGATGTTTGGTTTGACGACGCTTGCCGTTTCTGCGGCGGACGCCCAAGTCGTGAGCGGAGTCATGACGGTCACGGGCGCGGAAATGCACTGATGAGGAGGCGTGGCGAGAGACGCCACGGCACGTCTGTATGACGTGGAGGACTCCTCGGTTGTGTACAAGAAGCCCGGCAAACGCGGGCGGTACGATCACGGCACAATTGCCTTCAACGCTCGCAAGGGAAAATTGGTCGACTTGGACAAGCTGCACGAAAGCGTGTGGGCGACTCGGTTGTCCGGAGGCACGAGCAGTGGTTTGGTCAAACTTGACGTGCGCGTGCTGGGCAACGTCGTGATTGAGGACGGTCAGGCGGTGATGAAAGTTGCTGGGTCGAAGTCGGAGTTCGTGCTCGCCGACGATCCGTCCGTGAAAGTCGCGTTGGGGCAGAAGACGGTTCTGCAACAGATTCGTGATTCGATCGCGACCGGAAAACCGGTGGTCAACGTGACTGGGCAGGTTCAAGGTTGGAATGGGCACTGGCCGAAATTCTTGGCCCAACGCGCGCCGAGTCCGCATCGATTGCTGGTAACAAGTTTTGAATAGTTCGAGGAGTGCGTCGATGGAATCACAGAAGGGCAAGGTCTCAAGTTCGTTGGCGGCGGTGTTGGGAATTGCCGCGGCGGTGCCGAACTGAACGGCCGCCATCGGATTGAGCCTGCTCGGGTTAGCAGGTGGGACAGCAGCAACGGTCGCCGGATGGATGGCTCCGGTGTTGATCGGTGTGTCCGCATTGTTACTCGGACGAGCCCACTATGTGATGCATGTCTTGCGACGACGCACGTGTTCCAGCGCCATCGTGACTTGGATTGTGACCGTGTTGGTATTGGGGTTTTGGATCTGGAAGTTCGCCGGTTTGGGGGCAACGTAGGTTTTGGACTGAGAACGCAAATTCGGCTTGAGCCGGATGCGCATTCGACCGGGGCCGCACGGCCCCGGCAGAGGCTGTGCCGGGCCTTGGGCCCTGAATGGGATTCTGCTACCGAATCCGGTCATGCCCGGAGGGCCGACACAGCCTCTGCCGGTGGCGTGAGCCACCGGTCAGCAGGCAACCAAGGCGCTTAGGCCCG
>JAQBZS010000619.1 GCA_027622115.1 Planctomycetota bacterium
GTGTGGGCGTCCGCTGTCGCTGCTCCGCAGCTTGAGGACAATGGTTGCGATCACTTTCCTCGGGCTTGCGCCCGAGGCTTTATGCTGCCGCGGCTCCGCCGCTGGAAAACCAGGCAATGTCTTCCACTGCGGAACAAAACCTGCGCCAGGCTTTCGGTCGGTCAACACCAGCTTTTTAACAGTCCAGCGCTAGCCTAGCCTAGCCTAGCCGCCGGTTTTTGGGGAACGAACACACCGGCGGCTATCGCCTTGCCGCTCACTATTTTGCAGCTTTCGAGAAACCGTAAACCCGAGCAGCCGTGCCGCCAAGAACCATTGCTTGGTCGCTTGCCGAAAGATGCGCCAGCAACGAACGGACGCGTTCACGGTCAGCGCGATACGAATCGGGAGTCGCTTCCGCATTGAACCCGCCACCGTAAATCATGCGCTTCGCTCCGAAGGCGTCGGTGAGTTGCCGAATCACGGGTTGAATCTTTCGATGCGGGTACTTGTCCTGCTGCGGCAGTGAGGCGATCTTCATAATGGTGTTTGGAAAACGAGCCCATTTGAGGACGACCGCGTGTTCTTTCGGAGTGCCTTGAAACGGGCGGCCCATATGATCGATCACCACCGTCATCTTCGAGAATTCGCGAATGTACGGCTCGAATCCTGGTGCGTATCGGGGCTCGAAATGCAGTTGCATGGCCAATCCTAAATCGGCGGCCGTCGTCCATAGTTTTCGAATTTCCGGCGTGCCGAAGGGCGGTAATCGCTCCGGTGCGTACGCGTGAATTCGCGTTGTCACCAGCAAGTCGCCGAGCGACTTTTTGAGTCCCGGCAGTTTCTCCACGGAACCGGGTCGGTCCGCAAACACGAGGCTCGTGCCCTTGAAGCGGCCCCCGCCAGCCTTCAAGCAATGCTGCAGATAGCGATGATCGTCTTGGTACGGTTCCGGATGAACAACAACGGCGAAATCGACGCCCGCGCCGTCCATGCATTTCAGCAGGTGCTCGGGAGTTGCCGCAGTTTCCGGTCGATAGGGCGCCCGTTCGTGATACGGGAATCGCACATCCTTGCTGCCGGCGAAACAATGCAGGTGGGAATCAACGATCGGCATGCGAGCCTTCGACGGCTCGGCAACGCACTTATTCCCTTGATGCAGCAAACGCCCCCCGGCGATGGCGCCCGCCGTTGAGGTCACGAAAACTCGTCGATTCATTCGATGGGGCATGGAGTCACTCCGGAGATGGAGGCGAGTGCGTGGTCAACACAATGGGTCTTGCTGCTTGCCCTCTCGGCTGAGTCTTCGTCGATTTTTCGATGCCGCTACTGACACAGATTCACGTCTTTCGACTGTTGATGGATCAGCCATGGCCTGCAAAATCCACCCGCGACGCAATCCGTAGATAATCCCCAACCCAACAACCAATCCAATTCCCCAGCCAAACTCAGCTTCGATTAAGAAACCGGCAATTCCAGAAAACATCAAGACGAACCACTCGACCCCAGCCACCCCTTGCACGAAACCTGCGCCAAAGAATTCGTCAGTCAAGAGCGAATTTTCAACACCCTACTGACGCTCCAGTTTCCCATGTGCTCTCCACCGGCCTCGTGCGCCCCGTGCCTCAGTGCCGATGGTAGCAAACCGCCCAGTGTTCGGGCGACGTCGTCGTGCATGAAGTCCATTGTCGATTTGTCGATGAAAATACCTCACCATTCTCTCATCTGTAAACGTGCAGCTTGTCGATTTGCAGATGAGCGACTATCCTCATTTTCTCATCTACTAATCGACATCTTCCCCGAGCCTGCCCGTGATGTTCATCGGTCGATCAGAAGAATTATCGCAGCTCCAGCAATTGACTCGGCGGAAGAACGCGGCGTTGGTCGTCATGCGCGGCCGACGCAGAATCGGCAAGAGCACGCTGATTCAGCACTTCGGGAGCAAATTGCCTCGCTTTTTGCAGTTTCAAGGCCTGGCCCCGCGAGAAGGCATTACAGAAGCCGACCAGTTGGCGAACTTCAGCCGACAAATGTCTGATCAATTGGACTTGCCGGCGTTTCGGCTGAACTCCTGGCAGGACGGCCTGTCGCTGCTGGCGAATCAAACCGAAAAGGGAAGAACGCTCATCCTGGTCGACGAAATCTCCTGGATGGCTTCGTGTGCAAAGGACTTCGCCGGACAACTCAAGATTGCGTGGGACACAAAATTCAAACGCAACGACAAGTTGATCATGGTGCTCTGCGGGTCGGTGTCGTCGTGGATCGAGCGGAACATCTTGCGCAGCGCCGGCTTCATGGGGCGCGTGTCGCTGACCATCACGCTGGACGAATTACCGCTTTCACTTTGCAGCGAGTTTTGGGGCAAACGCAAGGACCGGGTCTCCGCCTTTGAGAAGTTCAAACTGCTGGCGATCACGGGTGGTGTTCCACGTTACCTGGAAGAGATCGACCCGACGGACAGCGCGGAGAGCAACATCAAGCGGATGTGCTTTGACCGTGCGGGCATCTTGTTCAACGAATTCGAACAGATTTTCCACGACACGTTTTCCCGCCGAGCCGCCACGTACCAGCAACTCGTCAAAACACTGGTGGACCGTCGGCTGAGTTTTGCCGAGGTCTGCGAGCAAGTCTCCGTGGATCCCAACGGTGTCGTTTCGGAATACCTTGCGGACCTTGAGGACTGCGGATTCCTCGCGCGCGACTTCGTGTACAGCCCAATGAGCGGAAAACGGCGGCGGTTCAGTCGATATCGGGTGCGGGACAACTACGTCCGCTTCTACTTGAAGTACATCGAACCGGTACGCGACCGCATCGAGAAGGGACTGTACCGGCAACGCTCGCTGGAGAGCCTGCCGGGGTGGGAGACGATCTTGGGCTTTCAATTGGAAAACCTCGTGCTGAACAACCTCGACCACGTCCTGGCAAAGCTGGGGATTCCACCGGAAGGCGTGGTGAGTGCGTCGCCGTATTTCCAAAACCAGACGGCCCGGCAGAAAGCGTGTCAAATCGACCTGTTGATTCAAACACGCGGTGCGCTGCACGTCTGTGAAATCAAGTTTCGCAAGAAGATCGCGGCGTCCGTGGTGAGTGATGTGGAAGAGCAGGTCGCGAAGTTGAAGCGGCCGAAACACATGTCAGTTCGCCCGATGTTGATTTACGCGGGCGAATTGGCGTCTGGAATCGCCGACGCTGGTTATTTTGACCGAGTGATTTCGCTGGATGAGTTGTTGATCACCGCTCGGTGAGGCAACTTGCAACCTTCAAGTAGAGCGGGACCATTGTCCCGTGATCGCTCGGGACAATGGTCCCAAGCTACGGTCGAGTCGGTAGGTCTGCATTTGCGACTTGCCTGACGCAAAGCTTGATCAGCGATGCAACCGCCCGGCGTCACCGGCGGCGCTCGCCGTTGAGGTCACGAAAACTCGTCGACTCATTTGATGGGGCATGAAGTCACTCCGGAAAATGGATGCTAGTCGGCACCAAGCTTGTGGGCGAATTCACCGTTGCCGCGGTACGTCGGGTGGATTTGGCGGTCGTCCATGTAGGTGTCGCATTGGTCGCCCCACGTGGTCCAATCCTCGACCTTTTCCCTCGCAAATAACTCCACGAACGGTGCGAAGCTGCAACGCTCGATGATCTTGCGCATATCCGGCGGCTTACGCGAGTGTTCTTGCTTCTGCCACGCCAGCAGGTTTTCTTGCGATCGAGCCGGACGATCGGTCCGCAAACTGCCGCGGACTCCGAACAACAGGAGTTCGGTTACGTTGCGGTAATAGAAACCGACACCACGGCGATCCGGTCCACCGTCTTTGCGGACCTTGAACCACACAAGGTTCGTCTTATACGTGAAGCCCCACGTTTTCATGATGTCCAGGGCGTCCGGCAACAGCGCGTTGGGGGTCCACAGATAGAGATGACTGTTGGGCTCGGCGTGGTCGGCCACGGGAAGGTCGCGAATTTCTTGCATGCTGAGCGTTTCATAGCGACGCAGCCGCTTGTGTTCGGGAGCCATTTTCCCCGTGCGATTTTGAAACCTCCACGGCGGATCAATCAGAATCGTCTTGAATCGACCGTGCAGTCCCTCGAATTCCGTAATGCCGCCCATGACGCATCCTTTTTGGTTCGTCCGGTGAACGCCGCGTTGCCTCGCCGACGAGTTTAGTGACGGCGGATCTCGACCGGTAGGCGCGAGTTTCGACGTTGCCCGTCATTCGTCGCGGCTCAATCGTCCGTTGGGCTCTTCTGCCTGGGGTTTGATCCCCAGCCTATCGCATCAGGTTGAGTGGTTTTTGGGCTCGCGTGAGGATGAACGTCGAAATGAACTTCGACAACAGATCACCGCGATCGTACGAGTCTTCAAGGAATCCGGTGATGCTGAACCCGGCCTTGATCTGACCGCCAATCTGGTCTTCCAACGTATGACCAAACTCCAGCGGCGAGTTGCGGGCGATTACCAATGCTTGACGTTGTTCGTCCGTCAGATCATCGAGGTCCGAGTACGGAATCGAGTAACGAACTTCAAGCCGACCGTTTTCGGCACGTTCGTCGTCGAAGATGTAGCGAACGGGATTCGTGAAGCCGGACAGCAAGATGCCTCCGGGTTGCAGGATTCGAAAGCACTCGCGCCATACGGGGAGGATTTCCGGCGCGAAACAATTCGAGACCGGATGCACGATGAGCTGAAACTGCCCGTCATCGAATTTCGACAGATCACGCATGTCGCCACGAATGAGTTTCAAATCGAGCCCTTCGCGTTCGGCGACCATGTGATCCTGTCCGAGTTGCCGAGGCGAATTGTCGAAGACCGTGACCGCAGCTCCGGCAGCAGCGAGGACCGGACCTTGTTGTCCACCGCCGGACGCCAGGCACAACGTGGGCAGCCCCTGAAGATCGGGAAACCAGTCGCTCGGCACCGGTCGCAACGGCGTCAACACGATGCTCCAATCACCGTTTCGCGCCCGTTGAATCGTCTTCGCGTCAACAGGCACCGTCCATTGATTGCGATTCGCAACGTTCGCATCCCACGCAGCGCGGTTGTATTCCAAAACGTTCATTGGATCTTTCAGAGGGACGCTGATCGCTCATCGAACTCAGTTCGAGTTTGTCACATTTGGGGATTGGGGTCTGGCTTACGTATTTCAGATTTGGCGGGCTGAAATCCGGGCCTTGATCACGGATTGGCCCAGCCTGCCAATCACATACGTCCCATTTCT
>JAQBZS010000620.1 GCA_027622115.1 Planctomycetota bacterium
TGGCAGACTGGGCGAAACCGCGATCAAGGCCCGTCTTGAGCGATTCGCTCGCTTGCGCTTCGGGCTCGTCTTGCCGCGCTCCGTCCGCACTTCGCACCGTCCGCGACAAGCGGCTGAACGCGGGGTGGGCCGGCGTTGTCGCGTGCGGGCGAAATGTGGCTTGGACGGATGAGCGTGGCATGTCTTTGGGTTTCGCAGGGTGAGTACGTAGTTTGGGACCATTGTCCCGAGCAGTCACGGGACTGGCCCCGAGCGGTCACGGGACAATGGTCCCGTGCTACGGTTCCCTTAATGCGGGAATGACCCGGGATAGGACACTTCACCCCGCTCAAACTGCGGATGGTTTTCTTCGATCTCCACGTAGCTCACGGGATGCGGCATGCGATAGCCGGGTGTGTGTCGCGAGTTGACTACGAAGTGCTTGACCGGCTTGCCGATGTCGACCCGCGTGTTGTTGACCATCGTGTGCGACTTCAGCGACGCTCGACCGCCCAAGGGCAGGTGCGGCGGGCCGACGAGGCCGATTGGTGAACCGGTCATCGGTTGTCCCCAGACTGGGATGTTGCCCATGCCGGAGATGGGATGCTGCGACGGCATTCCGGGCATGCCCGAATTCGCGACGATCATCGGCTGCGGAATGCCGTTGAACTGACCGGCCATCGTGCCGATCGGTGTGGGCGGCATGTGCTGGGGAACGTCGGACTGAAACCCGACTTGTTGGACGTTGCCGTTGGACGGGCCGGTTTGGTTTTGGCTTAACGCACCTGGGAAGTTCTGACCGGGCATTTCGAGGTCGCGGTTACCGACTCGTAAGACGGCCATCACCGTGCCGCGACGATCGGCTTCTTGAACGGGATCGACGCCCGCTTCCAAGCGTGTGGACACCAACTCTTCGACATCGGCGATGGCGAGGTCTTGGTGTTCGGGATCGGGCAGGAACACGACCTTGGTTACGAAGTTGTTCGTACGCAGTTGCTCCAGGTCATCGACGGTCAGCCGCACCGGCACCGGGTTGTGAGCCAGGTAGGCGTCGGTGGTGGGATGCGACGGATGGATTTGCAGAGTCGGATAGTAGATTTCGCCGACTCGACCGGGAATGTGGCTGAGCTTCAACTGGTAGGTGGCGGACTGTTGGAAGTCGTAGGACGCCGGTGACACCAATTGGTCGTCGAGAAACCGGCCGTTGACCATCCAGCCAATTTGCATGCCGTCCGGCCCGACGAATCGAATCTGAGTCGTCTTGGTGGAGAAGGAACGCGGCGGTTCCGGAGTCAAGCCTTGCAGAACGCCTGGGCCGGGACCGAGCACGCCGGGACCGGGATGGTTCATCATGGCGGCTGGCGGCGCGTAGTACTGATCGGTTTGAGCGGCCGGTTCGCGGTGTCCCCCGGTGCCTCGACCCGTGGTGGGTGCAACGCAGCCCACGCACAAGGCCAACAAGGTGGCGAGTGCCAGAAAATAGAATTTCATCGTCATCCCTTCCCGAGTGGCTGATTGCGCCACGAATTGAAGTTGTCTGGTTGCTCGCCCCGTGCAGCCTGCGAGCCGACGCGGAAGACGCCTATCCCCCCAGACGACAAATCGTTACTTGATCTCGTCCAACTCACGACGAGCCGACCTCGTACGAGGTGGAACCGTGCGTTGGTCGCAATTGGGCGGAGAAATCGACTGCTTGATTGCAATCGACCGTCCGCTCGAATAGCAGTTATAGTGGTCGGAACATTCCCGCCCGTTTCTTTGGTAAATCCATCATTTTCAGCATATGCGCAAAACCCTCCCCATCTTGACAGTTGTCGTAACCAGTGGATTGGCCCTGGTTTGCGCGTTTTCAGTCAGCTCCGGCCAAGTTGGTGGCGATTTTCGTGATGCCGCCAGAGGGCCGGGTCATTCGACTCGGACGGATGCTGGGCGCGCCACGCAATACGACTTTCAATTGGCACAGGCGAAGGCCAAGGAGCCGGAACCCGCCAAACCGCCGGAACCGGTCGCAACCACCAAACTGGTGAGCCCCCGAGACGTGCTGACGGCCGCGCGGCAGCGTTTACGCGAGTACAAGGGGCTCAAGGCGGGGATCGTCGAGTCGATCAACATCGGTTCGAAACCGTTCAAGGCCACCGGCACGTATTTGCAGGGGCCGGGAGACAAGGTCAGCGTTGAATTCAAATTCGCCAAGGGCGAGGCGCTCAGCGGTTCCATGAAACAGGTTTGCGACGGTCAGATTCTGTGGACTCGATTCGACGTCGGACGCGATTCGCAAATCACGCGACAGGATATCGAAAAGATTCGCGCGGCGTTCAAGGGCCAGCCGCGGGTGCCCGACTATCGCTTGTCAGCCGACATCGGATTCGGCGGCCTGAAGGGCTTGCTGTCGTCGTTGCAGGACACGATGGACTTCAGCCCTGCTCGCACGGAAACACATCCGGTGATGAAGCAAGGCCAAAGCACGAAAGCGGAAATGATCGTGCTGCGCGGCAAGTGGAACTCGGCCATGCGAGAAGTTTTGCTCGGTGACAACGCGAAACAAAAGGATGCCCTGTTTCCGCCATACGTGCCCGAGTTGGCGTGGGTGTATTTGGACGCGGAGAATCTGTTCCCGTATCGGATCATGTATTTGAAGAAGGAATTCCCCGTGAACAAGGCACGCGCCTTGGTCACACTGGAATTCACACCTGATTGGTCGGTGGTGCCCGCCGCGGAAGAATTCGAATACAGCCCTCCGGACGAAATCCAACAGCAGGACATCACGAATCAAGTGATCGAGGGCCTGAAGAAACGCTTGGAAGCGAGCAAGAAGAAATAAATGATTTTTGATTTTTGATTCATCCTTCCGAAATGCCTCTCCCAACATCCACACCTTGGCCGGAATCTCTGGAAAGTCGGACGATTTGGGACCGGCTCCCAAGTTGGCTGATCTCGATCGGATTCCACGCCGTGTGCGTGTTGCTCGTGGCCATGAACCTCAAGAGTTGTCAGTACAGCCCGCTGCTGGATGCGAGTCCCAACAGCGATGACGGTTTTGTCGAAGTCGGAATCCATGTGCCGGATCCGCAGCAGAAACCGCCCACGGAACCCGAGCAACCATCAACTGCTTCGACTCAGGAAACTCGCGTCGAATCGCCAACCGACCCGCTGTCCGACGTGCCGCCTGTCGAGGACCTGCCGCCGGTGGATCTCCCGCTGCCAATGGCCAACCTGCCGGTGCTCGGGCTTGGAAGCGGTGCTCCGCGTTCACTCGCTCCGCAGGACGTCAAGGATTTGGTTCGGCCCAACGGAGCGTCACAGCCGACATCGCAAACCGGTGATGGGGTCGCGAAAGCGTCGTTTATGGGCGTGAAGGCTCAAGGCACGACATTCGTGTACGTCATCGATTGTTCGGGCAGCATGATTGGTGCGCCGATGGGTTTCGCGAAGAACGAGTTGCTGGCCAGCCTGGAAAGTCTGGAACGGACCCAACGATTCAGCATCATCTTCTACAACGACACCTATCAAGACAAAATCTACAAGGTTCGAGGCGACGCGAGATCGCTGTATTGGGCCAATACGATCAATAAGAACTTCGCCAAGCGATTCATCGCCCGCATCAACCCGGACTCGGGCACGTTCCACAAGGAGCCGCTGCTGGCTGCGGTTCGCATGAAGCCGGAAGTCATCTTCTTCCTGACCGACGCCAAGCAACCCGCATTGTCGGCCGGAGAACTCGACGAAATCGCCAAGGCCAATGACGGACACGCACGCATCTTCTGCATCGAATTCGGCAAAGGCGGCGAGTTGGAAGATTACGACAACTTCCTGAAAAAGCTGGCTCGGCAGAACAACGGCCAGTATCGGTATCGAAACATTTCCGCACTCGGCCAGTGAAGAAGTTGACCCCCACCGTTTTTTATGTGCAGTCCCGCTGCGTCGGTGGAGCGACGAGACCTTCGCGCAAAGGTGTTTTCCATGGCGATGGAGGGTGGAGGTTCGATACGCGGCGACGGTACGGAGCGGCCTTGTATTGCGTCAGCACCAAGATGCGACGCAAGCCACTGTTAATGCAATTGGAAAGCGTGAAATCGATGATCCGATATCCGCCACCGAATGGAACGGCAGGCTTCGTGCGATCTCGTGTCAACGGCTCAAGCCGCTCACCCGTACCACCCGCGAGCAAGAGTGTGGCCACATCCCGCAAGTAATCGACGCCCGAAGAAACAACCCCGACAAGCATGGCCGAGTGTGGCAGCTTGCCGGGTCTTGTTTTGCGCCGACGTCTACTTCTTCCTGGCGTGAAAACGCATGACGGTTCGGTCGGGTAGCACGCATTGTTTGTGAGACAGTACATCGAACTGTGGATAGAGCAGCGGCAGTTCGTCTTCGCGCAATGTGAAATCCGCGTTGTGAATGTGACTGTCAGTTCGTTCAAGTTGAGCGGTCGAAAAGGTCTCGTAGATCAACCACCCGCCGGGCCGAATGACCGAATCGATGAGTTGGGGCAAGCGTTCACGATCCAGAAATCGAAAGACAACTGCCAACTCGAATTGCTGATTCGCCAGCGAGACTTCCTCGACGTCGGCTGCAATCCAGTTGACTTCCGCGCCGACTTGATGGGCTGTTTGTTTGGCGCGTTCCAACCCGACGGCTGAAACGTCCATCGCCGTGATGTCCCATCCGTGTTGGGCGAGCCAAATTGAATTCGCGCCCAGTCCACACGCGAACTCGACAGCCTTCAACGGAATCGACTGCCCGACTTCATCGGAAGTGCCGACCTCGGACGCAATCTGATCCACGCATTCGCGCAACCAATCGTCTGGCTTGATCTCTACGAGCGGCTGCTTGCCGTGGTATTTCTGATTCCACTTGTCTCGATCCGCCGCCGACATGGTTTACCTCGTCTACGCGGTTGGGGCGCCTTCTCACTGGATCGCTCGACCGACCGACAAGGGACCATCAACATTAGGGTGTTGAAAATCTGGGATTGACCTGGTGGTCTGCGGCTTTTCGCATGTGCAGGTTTTGTACAGAGGAGGCCTGGGGTTGGGTGGTTCAAAGTTCCTAACGCTACCGTTTTCGATGTGCTCTCCTGGGGTTCCGCTCTCCACCGACCCCGCGTCGGTGGAAGCACGACCCTTCAGTAGCTTGTCAGTCGTGGCTTCCACCGGCACGGGGCCGGTGGAGAGCATATAGAAAACGATGGGGTGGACTTTGAACCACCC
>JAQBZS010000621.1 GCA_027622115.1 Planctomycetota bacterium
GGCGAATAGGGTGCCCGCTGGGATCACGAATTGATCGCCCGCGACCGGCATTGGAATTCCATGACGTTGATCGCGAGTCAATTTCTCCGAGGGCCGCATCGCAGCGTCCGGGTCTGGAACCACTGAATCCTGCAAGGTGTGTTGCGCGGCGACAGCGAAGCTCCGAACAAATCCGGCGAGCATTGAGGTCATTTGGCCGAACAGCCCGACCATCGAACTCATGCCGGACGAGACCGCGTCCATTAATCCCGAACCGGAAGCAACGCTCGCAAGGTGCAGACTTCGATCGGAATGAGACGTCGCGAGCAGTTGGTGGTCAGTCAACTCCGAGCGGACGATCGTTGCGGGAACCATTGATGTGGTCGATTCACTTCGACCGAAACTTGTATTGCCATTGGGTGTGACAATTCCCCCGAATATCTTGTTTTCAACAGCGACCGTGAATAACCCACTCCACGAATCGTCGAAGTCGATTTTGCTGGAACCCGGCAGTTCAAGAACGGAGCGTGGAATCGCGGGAACCGTCCCCGCATCGTGCGCGACATCAACCGCGGCCGAGTCATCCGGGTTGGAAACTCCGAATTGTCCCAGTTGATTCCCCAAATTCCGCACGAAATCCGAATTCTGCGGTGTGACGATCCGGGCGAAATCCGATTCGAAAACGTCGGGCTCCCCAAGCCGGTTTTGCTCACTCACGGGTACTGCGAAGTCGAACGCTATTGCGAAGTCGAACGCTATTGAAGCCGTCCGAGTTGCAGCACTTAAAGTCCCGTCGAATCTCAAATAGAAATCAGTCGAGACGGAATCAGCCGTAAACATCACGATCTGAGCGTCTGAGACTCTCGTAGCTGCTATCGTTTCCGGATCGGCAGCTTCCGCAGTTTCTGAATTGGTTGAGTCGGACTGCGTGAGTTCGGAATCCGTGGACGGGCTTTCGAAGGAGTGCAAAGCCTGCCGTGATTCGACGATGGCGTTGTCGACAGACATTATTGACGAGGGTGAAAGCAAAGCACGGACTTCAAGTGCCTCGACGAATTGCGATTGCCCCGCCCGCCGCCGCCGATTGCGAACATCTCGCCTGCGAAAACTCAAAACGTGCCACATGGCCATAGTCGCCTCAAGTAGCGATGTGTTGTAGCGATTTGTGCGAGTCCTCAAGATTTGTGCGAGTCCTCAACCAGTACCAACGTACCGCAACTTTCTCGCAAAAGCGACGGCAAACCCTGCTCAAGTGCTGGGACGCGAAACGCAAACGCGAGGATGCTGCGGCGTTGAGCCCGAAGGTGGCTCGCCGCGAGGTGGTGGCGACGTTCGAAAAGGGCCATCGAGTCGGTCAGTTGCTGGTGAAGGAGCTGAATTACCGGGTCAAAGGGAGCGAGAAGTTTTGGAGCACGGCGGGCGGGTCGGGTGTGCTGCAGTTGAAGGCGGACACGCTGAGCGAGAGCAAGCCGTTGAGGGAGTTCTGGTCTCGTCGGCAGGAGACTCGGACGGGCTTCCGGAGTAACGTGGGTAAACGCAAGCCCCGGTCAGTCGCCAGACTCGCGATTAGGACCAATGTGCGGTACTTGAGCGTGACATGCCCGGTTACGCAGTTACGCAGAAACTTCACCATATTGATCTTGACAAAACCACGCGTGCTCCAAATCTCAAAAACCCTGTCCCGCACTCGCACCAGCAGCAAACATCAATGATTAGCAAAGACCAAGTCCTTGAATTGAACCGCCCAGTGTGGGTTCCAAGATTCCAAAGCTGTGTCACGCCACAGCACTCCAAAAGTGACTAAGTCATTTTACGTCATTCCCTAAGATTACGTCGGGACGGAAAGTTGAGGTGGCAATGACTCAGGTATTGGTGTTGGGTGCCGGGAAAATCGGGCGCATGATAGCCCGACTGCTCGTTGACAGTGGTGATTTTGAGGTCACCGTGGGCGACGTGGACGCCGTCGCTCTGGACCGCGTGCGGCAACGAACCGGTGCGGAAGTGCAGCGACTCGACGCCGATAGCGACGAGTCGCTGTGTGCGGCGATGCACGAGAGCGACGTGGTCGTGTCGGCGCTCGGCTTTCGCTGGAATCCCGGCGTCGCCCGAGCGGCGCTGGTGGCCGGCGTTTCGTATTTCGATCTGACCGAAGATGTCGCGACCACGTTGACTGTCCGCGAGTTGGCGGCGCACGCTCGGGCAGGCCAGGTGTTTGTGCCGCAATGCGGGCTGGCGCCGGGTTTCGTCAGTATCGTCGCGCGGCATCTGTACGATCAGTTCGAAGAGATCGATCGCGTGTCGCTGCGGGCCGGCGTGCTGCCGAAGTTTCCCGACAATCGCTTGCGATACAACCTGACGTGGTCGACCGACGGGCTGATCAACGAATACTGCAATCCCTGTCCGGCAATTTACGAGGGTCGGCAGATTGACCTGCTGCCACTGGAAGGACTGGAACACGTCGCTGTCGACGGCATGGATTACGAAGCGTTTAACACCTCGGGCGGCATCGGCACGCTGTGCGAAACACTCGACGGCCGAGCCCGCGACGTGGCGTACCGCACAATCCGCTATCCCGGTCATCGCGATCTGATGTCGTTTCTGCTGACGGACTTGAGACTCAGCGGCCGTCGCGAACTACTCCGCGAAGTGCTGGAAGCGGCGGTGCCCGTGACGTTTCAGGACGTGGTGATCACGTTCTGCAGCGTGACGGGCCGGAGAGGCGGTCAGTTTGCGGAACTCAGCGACGTCCGCAAGGTGTATGGCCAGACGCTTGCCGGCGAACGCTGGAGTGGCGTGCAGATCACGACCGCCGCCTCGGTCTGCACGATGATCGATCTGCACCGAAACGGTCGACTGCCCGCGCGGGGATTCGTTCGCCAGGAAGATGTCGTGCTCGACGAGTTTCTGGCGAATCGCTTTGGTCGATACTTCGCCGGAGGAGCATCGAAATGACCAACGCGGAACTCCGACGACAGGACCTCGATGACAGCCTGAGACGGCTTGGCGTGGCGGTCGATCCGTCGGCGGTGGCCAGCGGTCGACACTGGTCACGAGGGGCTGGCCGGCAACTCGTCGTCCGGTCGCCGATTAACGGGTCGCAACTGGCTGCATTCGGTGCCGCCACGGCCGCGCAGGTCGAGCCGGTTGTTGCGGCGGCGGCGGATGCGTTTTACGAATGGCGGTTGGTGCCTGCTCCGCGCCGCGGTGAATTCGTGCGGCGGATTGGGCTGCGGCTGCGCGAGCATCGCGACGATCTCGCGCGAGTCGTGTCGTGGGAAGCGGGCAAGATCACACCGGAAGCGGTGGGCGAAGTTCAGGAGATGATCGACGTCTGTGACTTCGCGGTCGGGCTGAGTCGCCAGCTTTACGGCGTGTCGATGCCGAGCGAACGCCCCGGTCACCGGCTCACCGAATACTGGCATCCGCTCGGCCCGGTGGGTGTCATCTCGGCCTTCAATTTTCCGGTCGCCGTGTGGGCTTGGAATGCCATGCTGGCTCTGGTCTGTGGTGACGCCGTCGTGTGGAAACCATCCGAACGAACGCCGCTGTGCGCGATGGCCTGTCACCATCTGGCCGTGTCGGTCGCGGCAGAGATGGGCGACGTACCGGACGGGTTGCTGGGGCTGCTGATCGGCACGGGGCCGGAGGTCGGACGGGTCATCGCGGACTCGCCGGACCTGCCGCTGATCTCGGCGACCGGATCGGTTCCGATGGGTCGCTCGGTGGCGCAGTGCGTGGCCGCTCGACTGGGCCGGTCGCTGCTGGAACTTGGCGGTAACAACGGCATGATCGTCGCCCCGTCCGCCGACATGGAACTGGCCGTGCGTTCGATCGTGTTCGCCGCGGCCGGCACGTGTGGCCAGCGCTGCACCACGCTGCGAAGACTGATCGTCCACGATTCAGTTCGCGACTCATTGCTCGCTCGACTGCAGCGCTCGTATGCGAGTCTGCCTGTCGGACACCCGCTGGACGACGGTGTGCTGGTCGGGCCACTGATCAGCGAAGCTGCTTTCCGTGCGATGCAGTCGGCGTTGTCGCAGGCCCGCGAGCAGGGGGGCACCGTCCACTTCGGCGAACGTGTGACCAACGGTATGCCGGACGGCGGGTTCTACGTCCGACCGGCGCTGGTCGAAATCGACGCGGCGGCTCCCATCATTCAACAGGAAACGTTCGCTCCGATCCTGTACGTGCTGCGCTACGAATCGTTCGCGGAAGCGGTCGCGATTCACAACAACGTCCCGCAAGGACTGGCCTCCGCCGTGTTCACCAGCGACGTCCGCGAAGCGGAATTGTTCTGTTCGGCGATCGGATCGGACTGCGGTATCGTTAACGTAAACGTCGGTCCGAGTGGGGCGGAAATCGGCGGCGCGTTCGGTGGCGAAAAAGAGACTGGCGGCGGTCGAGAATCCGGTTCAGACGCCTGGAAAAACTACATGCGCCGCGTAACAAGCACGGTCAACTACTCCAACGACCTGCCGCTGTCGCAAGGCATCCGATTTGACATCGACTGACGGTCGCGTTGGGACTCGCCTCTTCGCCGTGGGTTTCGGCCAAACTTACGGATTCTTAACTGCCATCGTGCAATCAGTGACTGGAAATGGACGACCATGAGCACCACAACGGACCCATCGGACCGAATCACTCAGCGCGAACAACAGATGCAGCAGGCTGAGGAGTTGCTTGGTTCGTTGCCGCAACAGACGGGCGTGGCCAAAGGGCTGTTCGAAGGCCGGTTCGTCGCCGACTGGGTGTTTCCGTATCCGCAGATTCCCAGTGATCAACGTGACGATGTGGACTCGGCGGTCGCGGCGCTGGAACTGTTCTGCGATCAGCATCTGGATCCGGTGCGGATTGATCGCGAGGCGGACATTCCGCGTGAAACGATTGACGGGCTCGCGGATCTGGGGTTGCTCGGTATGACCGCGCCGGCGGAGTTCGGCGGGCGAGGGTTTTCGCAGTTGGCTTACTGCCGGTTGCTGGAAGTTATCGGGTCACGGTGCAGTTCGACGTCGATCTTCGTCAACGCGCATCATTCGATCGGCATGCGGGCACTACTGCTGTTCGGCACGGAAGACCAACAGAAGAAATGGCTGCCCGGTATGGTTAGCGGTCGGAAACTCGGCGCGTTCGCACTGACGGAACCCGAAGCCGGATCCGACGCGGCGAATGTGCAGACGATGGCCACGCCATCCAACGACGGCAGCCACT
>JAQBZS010000622.1 GCA_027622115.1 Planctomycetota bacterium
TGCGTTTCGGATCCGAACGCACGCACCCAGATCCGGTACCGGCCGGCCGGAAGCGCGGACGAAGGCGTAAAGCTGGTGGCCGTCAAAAGGGGCTCGCGGATGACTTGGCGGACGCCTGTGGTGAGGTTATTCGCCCAGAAGTCATAGCGGACTGTGCCTTCCACGCCGGTCCACGAGATGCGCGGCGCGACCGTGTCTTGCAATCCCGACGGACCGGTGATGCTGGGTCCGATCGTGAAGTCGAGCCGTTCGCTCCAGGCGCTGCGTTGACCTTCGGCGTCATATCCCCGCACCCAAACTCGGTAATGGCCCGATGCGAGTAACCCGCTCGGTCGGAATTGCGTGCTTTGGATTTGCGTTTCGCGAATGACGGCAGTCTGGCCGGTCGCGACATGGTTGACCCACAACTGGTAACGCACAGCGGTGTCCACCGAATTCCAGCGAAAGACCGGCCGTGCGTCTTGAATGGTGCCCTCCGACGGCGACTTCAATGCGGGACCGGCCTTGACGGTGAAGTTGGCGGCCGTACTCCATTCACCCCGCACGCCGTCCACGTCATAAGGCCGCACCCAAAACCGATAGTCGGCTGCGTCGAGATCTTTGGGTGAAGTGAAGCTGGTCGAAGTGATTTGCGTGTTGCGGACCACGGGAGCTTTGTTCGTCGTGACATTCTTCAGCCAGACTTCATAGCGCGCGGCTCCCGCGACCGCAGGCCATTGAAATGTCGGTCGGGCCGCGAAGATCGGACCAAGCGGTGCCGTCGGTGAAAACGTTTCGAAGTCCGTCACGGAAATCGTGGAGGTCACGTTCGAAAAACCGGTGGCGGACGCAGTGAGAATCACGGTCCGTGTGCCGTCGGCGAGATTGTCGTCGATGGCGTTGATCGAAAACGTGTTGGAAGCCTGGCCCGCGGCAATGGTCACATTCGTGGGAACGGTGGCTTCCGTGGTGTCGTTGCTCACGAGCGTGACGGTCAGCGCTTGCGACAAGTTTCCGGTACGAGTCACCGTCCCGGTCGCCGCGCCGGCTCCGGCGTTTTCCGCGAATGACACGGGCGCAACTTGCAACGTCAACACGGCGGAAATCGCACCGTCCGCAGCTTCAAAGTCCACTTTGCGATTCGCGTTCGAAACCACCACGTTCGGGATCCCCTGCGTAGCGATGTTCGCACCCGACAACCTGACGGTGTACGTCCCGTTGGGAACTGCGATTGAGTACGCGCCGCTGGTGCCGGTTTGCTCGGACACGTTGATGCCGGAACCCGTGATCGTCACGGTCACTCCCGGCACCGCTTCGCCAACACTGAAGAAGTTGTCGCTGACCACCGTGTCCGTGAACACGACACCGGTGATGAAACTGTTGCCGCCCCGATTGCCGAACTTCTCGGTGACCATCCCCGCGTTGAAGTTGCGAAACTCGCCGAACAAATTGCCGACACCGATCTCGCGATAACTCGTCGACAGCATGTTGATGCGATGACCGGGACTCAGAAACAGGTTTTGATGATTCAGCAGCGTGGATTCCAAGGGATCGATCGCGTTCGATGTACCATTCCAGGCGACGTTTTCCGCGATGTTCAGGATCGGGCTATAGCCGGCAGCAGCGGCGCGCAAGGAAGGGGTCGAGCCGGTGTTGGGATTGCTGTGGTCGAAAAACCCGTCCGTCAGCATGTCCATGGAATGCCCGCGAGCGGCGTTGACGAGCGATTGGTTCGGAGCCAGCGGCGGCTTGGCGGACGTGCTGATGGTCGAACCAGAAAGGCCGTTGTTGAGGTCGATTCCATACCGAGCGGCTTCGGCCTGCGGATTGGCCCGAGCCCGGTTGATCATTTCGAGCAACAATTGCTCGTGATCGGTCAGCGATACCACCGTCAGCAATTGCCGAGGCTCCAGCGATTCCGCGGAGGTGGAATTCGCTCGGGCTGACTGGCGCCGCTTGGGCGTGGGAGTGGCACGACGCCAGCGAGGAAACATGCGTCGCAGAAAGCCGCCTGACTGAAAGGGCCAACACGCAAACATCGGTAGCCACCTTTGCGGACACTCGCGAAAGTTGAGTCCGGAGACCGGAATGGGCCGTCGTCGCAGCGACGAAGCACAACATTCCGGATGAAGTTCTCAACTCTACACGCTGTCGATCGGCGTGCTGGCGATGCCGCCAAGATGGACACGGATGTCGAGAAATCGCGTCGGCGTCCTATCAATCCGATGGGCGCGTTGCCGGAACGCAACATCGTTTCAGCGGCGAAGTCTCCGGCTGGTGAGTCGCCGGTGAGATTTCGAAACTCTTCGGTTGGGTTTGGCGCTCTTGAGGAAGTCGCGATTCGGGATATTCTGTATGAGTTGGCTGGAAGGGGTCGGGAGGCTTTTTCGGCGAGAGGTCTTTCGTTTTACGAAACCGCCAAACCGAAAAAGACTCCCGACCCCTTGGGCTGACGCCGTATTTGAATTTTGGTCTTGCTGGGAATCCGTGTGCCATGAACCAAACCGCCAGCCCCTGCTCCGGCCCCATCTCGCGTCGGTCGTTTCTTTCCGCTGGAACTCTCGGAGTTAGCGGTCTCGGACTGGCCGACCTAATGCGGTTGCGAGCCAACGCCGCTCAAGCGAGTTCTCTGGCGACCGACCCGGACACCTCGGTGATTTTCGTGTGGCTGCCCGGCGGACCGCCGCACATGGAAATGTACGACATGAAGCCCGATGCTCCCGTCGAGTATCGCGGGCTGTATTCTCCAATCCGCACCAACGTCTCCGGTGCCGACGTGTGCGAATTGATGCCACGACATGCCAAGATCGCCGACCGCTACAACGTCATCCGCTCCATCGCCCACACATTTGCCGATCACGGCGGCGGACATAAGCGGTTTCTCACCGGTCGCGATCCTTTGGAACCAACCGGTTTTGTGAACGACTTTCCGATGGCCGGTTCGATCGTCGCCAAAGAGCGATCGCATCGTCGAGTGGGTATTCCCAATTACATTTGCGGCAGTTCACGCGGCAACACGAATGTCGATGCCTTCAGTTTTGGAGCCGCTTACCTTGGCGCGTCGTACACGCCGTTCACCTTTACGGGCGACCCCAGCGATCCCAAGTTCACGGTCAAGAATATTTCGATCGACGACAGCATGGCCACGCGACTTGAGGATCGTGTCCGATTGCTGGGCGGCCTCGATCAGTTGCGGCGAAATGTCGACAACAGCGGCATGATCGCATCGATGGATCAATTCAACGCCGACGCACTCGATCTGCTCACCAGCACGCGAACTCGCAACGCCTTCGACCTTTCCCAAGAACCACAGGCGCTCAAGGATCGCTACGGTCGACACGCTTGGGGACAACGCGCATTGCTCGCACGACGGCTGGTCGAAGCGGGCAGCAGCTTCGTCACGGTCGTGATGGAGAACGCTTACGTGTCTCCGATTCGGTATCCAAAGTACGCCGTTTTCAATTGGGACTCGCACGCGGTGAATGGGCACATTTTCGAAGACGCGCTGGCGCGACTACCGGTTTACGACCAAGCCGTCACCGCCCTGATCGAAGACCTTTATGATCGCGGTTTGGACAAGAAAGTCTTGCTGGTGGTGACCGGCGAGTTTGGACGCACGCCGCGGGTTTCGTATTCGGTCGGCACTCGATCCAAAGTCATGCAGCCCGGTCGAGACCACTGGCCGCAGGCGATGTCCGTGTTGGTTTCCGGCGGCGGGATGCGCACCGGCCAACTGATCGGGTCGACCAATTCCAAAGGCGAACACCCGCAAAGTCGCCCGCTGACGCCCAACGACCTATGGGCCACCGTCTACCGGCACCTCGGCATCGACTACGAGCGGTCGTATATCGACAACGCCGGTCGCCCGATGCCGATCCTCCCGTACGGCGAACCGATCGCCGAGTTGTTGTAGTGGTGTGTGAGCGGCAAGGCGCTAGCCGCCGGTTTCTTGTCCGTAATCTTCGTGCCGACACCGGCGTCGCTCGTCTAAACGCACGCCGTAGGCGCGCGTTTCTGGACCTCTCGTAGTCGAAACTACCAAGAACTGAAGAGACGCGTTTTCACTCCTCAAACGCGCGTGCCTACGGCGTGCGGTTAAACGAGCGGCGTTCACCTGTCATAAGCGCCATCGCCCCGTCGAGCGGAACAAAAACTGCGTCATCGATATAGGCCGCCAATCCCAAACTGTTCGCAGCCCACAGGCTCGGTGCCCGGTCGCTTACGCGTCACGGCTCACGCCATTGAGCCCAAACGGCTAATCTATAGACTGTCTCGTTTGCTCATCTCACTGCATTCGCGAGTTTCTTGATGGCTAAATCATCTGCCAAAGTGTGGATCAATCCGGACGAAGTCGCATACAAGCTGGTGGCGATTACTCGCACAGATCTGATCATCGCCAATCCAGACGAAACGGAATTGGACGAAGTCGCCGACGCAATTCAAGTCGGCGACCTGGACCTGCTGGGGCCGAAGGATTTTGTGATCTCGTGGGACGACGTGGTCAAGATTCAGTCGAACCGCAAAGCCGTCGATATCGATGTGACCTACAAGGAAGCGGGTGACGAGGAATCGAAAAACGTGGACTTCGCTTCCAAGTCGGATCGAGACCACTTCTTCAAACTGATTCGGCAAAAACCGGACGGCGAGTTTGCATACACGGAGAAGGAATTGAACCGCTTTCAGGCATCGCTGCTGCCATTGGCCTGGATGGCGGGAATCGGATTTCTCACATTCGTGTTCTACATGGCCGCCGCCGACATGGCCGAAGGCGAAGAGGTCGAAGTCAGTGGCCGTCGCGGAGGCATGAAGCGATTGGTCGCGTGGCTCATCGGCTTGATCGGCCCGACCGGCGTGCTGATTTTTGGCGGAATCCTGATCGCGATCTGTTTCGCAGTCTTGATCATGCGGGCCGCCGATCCGCCGATCAACATGAAGTTGGCTAGATCACGCGGGGGTCGCTCCAGGCGTCGTGAGCGGTAGTTCGACCGCGTTGCAACTGCCAGCCTCAAACGCCCAGTTGCCAGAAACATGGTTGAGTGCGACGCGACGCATCCAGCAACACCACTTATTGCCAGCAACTATTCCACAATCAGGTGGGATGGGCGAAATCGATGACTGACCAGTCTTTATCAGAACGGTGAGGCAATGGGGTTCGAACTGTTGCGGGAACAGGTTTTGACGCTGCCGATTGATGATCGCGCGAAG
>JAQBZS010000623.1 GCA_027622115.1 Planctomycetota bacterium
TACTATACATCAAATGCCGGTTTAATTTCAGCGTCGCCCCTTAATTGTTCAAGTTGTTTCGGCTTCGTCCCTTATTTCCCAAGCCACCGACCGGCCTCTCGCACACCGGCGCTTTCGAGACGCAATGCGTCACACGCAGTCCAAGATTCGGCGTGGATGGCTATGGTCGGATCTACTACCCGATCAACATTGCGCCACGCGTTTCGGTGATGGACAACGCAGGCAACGAGGTCCTGCACTTCGGCACATACGGCAATCGCGACTCAATGGGCGGAATACCAAGAGACAAGGTGCCGACCAAGGACATTCCGCTCGCCTTTCCCAATTCCGTCGATGCGTCCGACAACTACATCTACGTAGCCGACATGGTGAATCCTGCGGCTGAAGAAGAGTTTTGAGGCGATCGCTATGACCGGAGCATTGAATTGACTGTTGATCTTTGGGTCTTTCAGAACGCCTGATGTCCATTTGCATGGCGCATTCAGGTTTCGGAATTTCACCGAGCAAGCAATTCTCGCGGCTTTGTTTTCCAGGAAAACCGCTTTTCAAATTCATTCGGCGTCAACAACTCCTGTTTGCCGTCCGCCGTGACCACGACGTGCAGCAGCGGATTTCGCTCGCCGTTTGCGATCGAGTAGTTGCCGTCGCTGGTGATGATCACGGGGACTAGGTCACCTCGACTTGAGTCGATCAACACCGTGGTTGCCAGAGTTCGAGGAGCGCTCAGCAGGCGAAGCTGATTGTGCTCGCAGATTACGATGCGATTGTCGCCGGTGTGACCGACCAGCGGCTGTCGAAGACGTCGAAGCGGGACGAACTCGAAGTCGCCGTTGGTGGAATTCCACGTGCCGAACTTGCGGTCGTTCGAGCTGGCGTTGTGAAACAAGATCGTGTTGGCGTCCAACCAACCAACAAGTTCGGGCCGAGTGGCTTCGATTCCCGTCGTGGTCACTTTGCCGCTGGCGATGTCCATGACGGCTAACTCGCGACCGGAAGATTCCACGACTCTCCAGGCCAGCTTCGACGAATCCGCCGAGAAACTCAGATCAAACGACGCGCTGTACGTTCTGCCCACAACACGATTGGCAGTGACTTTGAATTCGTCTTTCTTCTTTTGCCAGACAATCACATGCATCAATCGCACGACCGATCGTGTGCTGCCGGTACTGATTCCGAAGCCTGTCGCGCCGGCTGCGATTCGTTGTCCATCGGGCGACCACGCAACCGCCAGCACTTTCCAGTTGTCGCCGCGAGCGACGGTTCGTCCAGCTCGCGAGGGCGGAAACGGAGAGACAGACTCGGGGAATTCGTAACAGAGAAATTTCTCAAGATTCGCGGCCTCAAACATCTGCATGGTCTCGGAACCCGACCACGTCATGAATTTGCCGTCCGGTGACCACGCCATCGGAAAGATAGTTCCCATCGATCGCGGGTCGGACGACTTCGAGAGGTCGTCACCCTCGTAGACCACTTTGCCGGTCAAGACGTCGACCACGTAGATGCTCTTCGGCTGCCAACTGAAAAACGCGACGTGAAGTCCACCCGGTGCCCAGCGAGCTTCCACGATTGGCGAGCCCTTGATCTTGGCCTGGCTCACTTGCTTGCCATCCTTGAGCTGCCGAATGGTGATCGTCGTATCGACAGTGTCAGGGAAGCGACCGTTTGGTTCTTGCGGAGTAAGAACTCGCGTCTCCGCCACAAGACTTCCATCCAGGCTCAACGAGTACCGCTGCAAGTGATCGTCGTCGCCCTTCAGCGTGAGGATGCGTTCCATCGAAGACAGATCCCAGACCGACGCGGTGCGAACGTCTTTCCCATCGTCGGGCCGAGTCAGCAGCGTGTTGCCTCGCAACCAGTCCGCCTGAGTTTCGATGGGCTCGTTTCGTCCGGCTAGCAGGCGCCATTCTTCGCTGCCCACCTCATGCACGTAGGCCTGTCCGCAAATTGTGGTCGCCAGGAACGCACCATCTGCAGACCAACTGAATTCCGCAGTTCGGTTTCCGTCGAGGTACGTCGTCTTCCGATCCAATTTGAGTGATTGGACTTTTTCCGAGGTCGCGACGTCTCGCAAGTTGACCTGCGTCAGCGTGCCTGTCGCCAGTCGATTTCCCTTCGGCGACCACGACACATGCGGTCGTTCTCGCGTCGACGAAGCGGGATCAAGTCGCAACGTCTTGACGCGTTGCAGTGTGTCGGCATCGAGGATTTCGAAACGCACGTCGGTGCTCTCCGGTCGTTGATTCAGCCACCCGAGATAGGCGCGGTCGGACAACCAAAACGGTGCCCCCAACCGACTGCCGGCAAGCGTGTGGAACAGCTTGCGTTCTTCGATGTTCCAAATCCGGACGCCGTGCTCCGAGGAATACGTCGCCAGCATCCGGCCGTCGTGCGACCACGGTCGCCGCGAGATCCCACCCGAGACACCGAAGTCCGGCAGGACGCTGCCCGTCGTAAGATCCCAAAAGTGAATACCGTCACTGCTGAACGCCAACAGCTTTCCATTCGGCGACCACGCGACTGCATGAACCGAGCGTTTGAGAATTCGCACGGTGCGATGGGTCTCGCCGATTTCCCAGATTCGGAGTTCGCCGAGCGCTTCGAATTCGTCGTCTTTTCCGCATGAAGCCAGATGCTTGCCGTCGGGGGACCAGGCCAACTTGCCGATGGCGGTCGAGTGGCCGACCAAGATGCCTTTCAGTTCGCCGCTGTCTGTTGCCCACAACCGAATCGTGCCGTCTTCTCCTGCGGTCGCGACCAGCTTGCCGTCCGGTCGCATCACAGTGTCCCGAACTTTCGAGCGGTGATCGCGAGTCTCCGTCGTCCATGTGGCCAACCCCTCAAGCTTGGCCGGATTCTGCACAAGAGCCAGCGGCGAAACGGTCGCACCACTTTGAACCGTGGCTTCGGCCTTGGCGGTGGCAAGCCAATCCGGCGTGGCGTCCACGGCCGCGACTTGCCTGGGATCGCTCGTGGCAGTCTTCGCATTCGATGTCCCGCCTTTGCCCGCGATCGTGACGTCTGGCTTCTTCGCGTTCGCCTTCTTCCAAGACACAACGATTCGGCGATTTCGCCCACGGAAGATGCTGAGCTGGGGAGCCGAGAACTCGAACCCCGATTGCGAGTCGCGAGCCACAATCTCGTACTCACCCGACGCGACACGATTCTTGCCGACGGTGACTTCAATCTCCTTGCCGGAATCACGATCGCGCAGAACCAGCATCTCCTCTTCGATCGCAACACTAATCCGTCGATCGGACGACTCCACCACAATCGTGCCTCGATCCGTCGTCCAATGAATCACCAGGCCGAGAGCGCACATCACAATGGCCGTCACCAACGCAATGACAATCGGCATGCGGTTGCCGCGACGATTCCCGGCTGATGTTCGCAACGGTGACGCAGCCAACCCGGCGAACGCGTCGCGCAGTTCGTTCGCCGTTTGGCAGCGGTCTTCCGGTCGCTTGGAAAGTTGCCGCTCGATCAATCGCGACAATTCGTCGGACAGCTCCGGTCGAAGACTGCGGATCGAGTCGGGAGCCGATTCCGAAACGGCCATCAACGTTGCCATCGAATTGCCGCGAGAAAACGGAAGTCGGCCGGTTGCGGCTCGGTAGAGAACCGTGCCCAAACTGAACAGGTCGCAGCGTTCATCAACGTCTTCGCCGCGAGCCTGTTCGGGTGCCATGTAATCGGGCGTCCCCATCGCCGTGCCGAACTGCGTCAGCCGCGATTCACCGTCATCCAGCCGGACCAGTCCAAAGTCCACAATGCAGACTCGATCGCCGTCCGCCTGCAACCAAATGTTGTCCGGCTTGATGTCGCGATGCAGCAATCCTCGCCCGTGAGCCGCAGCCAATCCGACCGCCGTTTCCATTCCAATCCGGAGCAACTCGGATTCGTCGAGTGATCCTTCCCGTTCCAATCGGTCATGGAGTGATTCGCCGTGCAGCAACTGCATGGTGAAATACGGCAGACCCTGATCTTCTCCCACGTGGTAGATCGTGACGATGTGATCATTCTCGAATGCGGCCGTGGCTTGGGCTTCGCGCTGAAATCGACGGTACGCGACACGGCTGGCGGCCAACACCGGGTTCATGATCTTCAACGCCACCACTCGCTGCAGCGTCGAATCCTCGGCCTTGAAGACGATGCCCATGCCGCCTTGCCCCAAGAACTCAAGCACGCGAAGTCCACCAAAGCGTCCGATCTCGTCCGGCTGCTCGGCCGGTCGCAACAGACTGCGCACGTCGAGTCCATCATTCCTCTCTGCATCGTCTGAGTAACGAACATCGAGCTGTTGCAGTCGCTGGATCAATTCCGGCATCTCGGACGATTCACAGTCAACCGTGTCCGCTGTTCGCAGCGACGTGGTCAACGCGTCGGCCGATTCGAAGCTGTTGAGCCGCTCGACACAGCGCTCGCAATCATGCAGATGGTTCTCGTATTCGGCTGCCACATCTTCCGAGCATCGACCGTGCAAAAGCTCAGCGAGCGTTGTGTCGTCGGGACATTGCAGTAGCACCATCGGCAAGCCTCACAAAACGGTCTGATCAGCGGGGGAGTGAAAAAGCTGTCTTCACATTACGCACTGCCGGAGAATACCTGTCACGACTTTCGCAATTTGCTGATCGCCGACTTATTCCAACAGCTTCGAGTACCGGGCGCTAACACGTGCTGGCTGATATTGTTGGTTATTCTTTTCGAGTTACCTCTGGATCTGCCTTTGCGGAACAGTTCCGCACCACCTTTTCGCCGCTACCTCAACCGTGGGACTCTCGACGTGGCTCTTGCAAACCTTGATCCTCAGACGCTCTCGAAATTGACCGGGCTGGAATTGAAGGCTCGGATGATTGTCGAAGGTTATGTCTCGGGGATGCACAAGAGCCCTTATCACGGTTTCTCCGTCGAATTCGCCGAGCACCGCGAATACGTTCCCGGAGACGACCTGCGCTATGTGGACTGGAAAGTCTTCGGCAAAACGGATCGGTACTACCTGAAGCAATTCGAGGAAGAGACCAACTTCTCGTGCCAGATCCTGCTCGATTGCAGTGAGTCGATGCAGTACCGCTCGGAATCGGCCGCGGTGACCAAGCATGAATACGCGTGCTATGCCGCAGCCGCGTTGGCCTATCTGGTGATCCAACAACAGGACGCCGTGGGTCTGGCCACGTTCGAT
>JAQBZS010000624.1 GCA_027622115.1 Planctomycetota bacterium
TTGACATTCCTAATGAAGCCAAAGTCCACCGCCCGCCAAATCTGAAATCCGTAAGCCTGACCCCTAAAGTGACAAACTCGAACTCAGCGTTAAACCGGCAACTGCAGCACCGCGAGCACGTTATCGGCTGAGTGGCTTGCAGTAGCTCAACGCCATCAACGCGTAGGCAGTCGACAAATTCGGATCGCCTTCGTACCAGCGATCGGCTTTGTTGACCCAGCTCCCGTTTTCGCGTTGCAGTTCGAATAGCTTCACAGCCAATTCCTTGCGCCAGTCGTGTTTGGTTCCGTCCGCGTCCGCGAATTGGTCCACCTTTAACACATCCATCGTCTTGGCGAAGGTGTGGTAGTAATAGTAGAGACCCTGCATACCCAGCCCTGGGTTTTCATCGACGGTGTAGAACTTCTTCATCCAACCCATCGCGGCTTTGACTCGCTTGTCGTCCGATTTCAGTCCCGCGTAAATCATGCTCTTCAAACCGGCGTAAGTCATGCTGCCGTACGATCGCAGTCCGCCGTTCGCGGTGACGCCCGCTTGTGACGAGCCTCCCGCCGCCGGCGTGTAATACAGCCCGCCGTCGCCGACTTTCGCGGCAAAAGCCGTGTTGTTGAATTCGCTTTCCAGATTCTGGCTGCGCGAGATGAACAGCAAGGCGTTGATCATCGCGGGGTCGTCCGGACCGACTCCGGCCGTCTTGAGGGCTTCGACCAAGAACGACGTGTTGGACATGTCCGGTCGCTGGTGCTTTCCATATCCCGCACCGCCGAATCCCGGATCCGTCGATTCCAGTCCTTCGCCCTTATCCCATTGCAGGCTCTTGAGGAAGTCCTTCGCGGCGGCGATGCGCTTGGTGTAGCGGCCATCTTGATTGGCGGCATTAAAGGCCAGAATCGCGATGCACGTTTCGTAGTTGCGGTGATTGCTTTTGGCGAAATAGATGCCGCCGTCTTTTTTCGCGTGGCTGTCCAAGTGCTTCATGCCGAGTGCCACGGTCGGGTCGTCGATCGACACGCCGGATTGCAGCAGGCTGGTGACGATCAGCCCGGTGATGCCGGGTGCATTGGCGGTCGTCCAACTTCCGTCGTCCGCTTGTGAATTTCGCAGGAAGTTAATGGCCTGCGTCCGACTCTTGTTGAAACCGGCAGCATCGGGACCAAAGTCGTCCGCGTGGCCCGTTTGAGGAACGGTAATTACGAGCAATGCCACGATTGACAGCAGCTTGAGCAGTCGAGACATGTGATTTCCTTCGGTAATGGAACGCGATTTCTCGCTGTTTGGTGATGACAAGACGCGAGGTTCACATCAGCCTAACATGAACGCGAGCGGGACTCGAATCAGAAGCGGGCCTGGCCGCGATTCGTGAGTCGCCGTCCCAAGCCGTCCAATCCACCCGGATTGATCGGTGACTTGCGAGTCGCGTGGCTGAGGTCTAAATAGATGACCCCACCTGACGAATCCGCGCATCCGTTGCCGCTGTTGCGACTCCCGCCACGAATCCTCACCGATAGCAGGTCCATCCCATGACGCCTCGTCTCTTGCCGTTGACCCGATTCTTCGTGCGGTCCCTGTGCGGCGTGCTTGCTCTGACTTTTGCGACCGACGCGGCGCAGGCGGACGTCCCGCTTGGCTTGAAGCCGGTTCCGCATCCCGAGGACAACCAGCCGACGCCGGAGAAAATCGCACTCGGCAAGCAACTGTATTTCGATGCCCGCTTGTCGTCGGATAATACGATTTCGTGTGCCAGTTGCCATGACCCAAAACTCGGTTGGAGCAATGGCGAGCGATTCGCCACGGGAGTCGGGGGGCAGAAGGGCGGGCGAAGTGCTCCGTCCATCATCAATGCGGCGTACTACAAGTTTCAATTCTGGGACGGTCGCGAGCGTACCCTGGAAGGCCAAGCACTCGGCCCGATCGCCAATCCCATCGAAATGAATTTGCCGATCAAGGATGCCGTGGCGCGGCTCAACAAGATCGAAGGCTATCGCAAGCAGTTCCAGAAGGTCTTCGGGACGGACGCGACAGCGGATGCGCTCGCAAAGGCGATTGCGTCGTTCGAGCGGACGGTGTTGTCCGGCGACGCGCCGTATGACCGGTTCAAGGCCGGCGACGAGAAGGCCCTGTCCGAAGCGGCAGAACGAGGTCGCAAGTTGTTCTTTTCCCCGAAAGCCCAATGTTCCGCGTGTCATGCCGGCCCGAATTTCTCGGACACCAATTTCCACAGCCTGGAACTCGGCAAGAAAGAAAAGAGCGAGGACATCGGTCGAGCTGCCATCACCAAGCAAGACGGCGACAAGTTCGCTTTCAAGACGCCGACATTGCGAGACATCCACACGTCGGCTCCGTACATGCACGACGGTCGCTTTAAGACACTCGAAGAGGTTGTCGAGTTCTACGCCAAGCTTGGCGAGATCGACACGGACAACGGCGAGATCCTCGGCAAGCCGCTCAAGCTGACCGAGCAAGATAAGAAGGACATCGTGACTTTCTTGAAGGAAGGGTTGAAGAGTTCCAAGTACCCCACGGCAACGGCCCCGAAGCTTCCTCAATAGGCTGTTGACCGTTCCACAATGACTGCTCCACATTTCGGCACCCGTGATCCACGAAAGGTTACCTCAATGAAACGCTTCGCTCAGACGTGTTGTGCTGCACTCGCTACGGCACTTTTGGTTGTCTCGCCGGTTTCCGCACAAAAAGCCAAGAAGTCCAGCAAACCGCAAACAATCGCATCGGGACTTGACAATCCCTCCGGCGTGGTCGTGAACAAGGGCGGCGTGATCTACATCGCATCGCACGCGGGTGTTTTGGCATACAAGCCCGGCAAGGGAGCCAAAACCGTGACGGCGATCGGCTCGTACCCCAATCCGACCGACATTTACGGCAAAGGCCCGAAATACAACATCGGCCCGCTGGGCGTGGCGCTGCTCGACGACGGCCGACTGGTTGTGGGCGACGGCAGCCGCGCGGACGGCGACGAACTCGTTCGCGTGTACAAAGTCGGCGATGGCGTCCCCACGAGTGCCCAGAAAGAAGCCGATGCCGTTCAAACGCTCGGACCGATCAAGGCCAGCGAACTTTCCGCCAAGGGCGAAGGCAACTTCTACGGAGTTGCGATTGGTGCGGGCGCGATCTTCGTGACATGCAACGGCGACGACACCCAAGGCTGGGTTTCCAAAGCCGAGATCAAAGACGGCAAGATCGGCGAATTGAAGCCCACGATCGCGACCAAGAAAGCGACCGAAGTGGATGCCCCCGTCGCGATCACGTTCAGCCCCAAGGGCGACCTCGTCGTGGGCCAAATGGGTGAAATGGCCGTCCCCGGCGACAGCCTGTTGACGTTCTACGACGCGAAGACCGGCAAGCTGAAAGCCAAATACGAAACCGGCCTCAACGATATTGCCGGACTGGCCTACAGCCCGAAAACCGGCAAGCTGTATGCAGTGGACTTTTCATGGTCCGACACGACCAAGGGCGGAGTGTTCGAGCTGACGATCGACGGCAAAGCCGTGAAGACGAACAAGATCGCGTCGCTCGACAAACCGGCCGCGATTGCTTTCGACAGCAAAGGCGACTGTTACGTCGTGCAGTTCGGTACGGCCAAGGAAGGCGACAAGAAGTCGCCCGGTTCGTTGGTTCGGATCAAGGGTCTTTGATGTCTTGAAAACGGACTTTTCGACGCTCGCACTTTGCAGGTCGGAACGGCTCGCGACTTCCGCTTGAACGGAGTTTAGGATCCGTCAATCGACACCGGTCCAGCCAAGCTGGCCGTTCCTCACGTCCTTCAAACAGGAACCCGCAATGTTTCGAATTTGCTTGTCTGTCGCGATTCTGTGTTTAGTCACGTTGACCGATTCAGCTCAAGCTGAAAACTGGCCGGGATGGCGCGGGCCACGTGGCGACGGCAGCAGCGTCGAAAAGAACGTACCCACTAAATGGGACGGTGCGACCGGCGAGAACATTCTTTGGAAATCCGCACTCCCCGGTTGGGGACACGGCTCGCCCATTGTCTGGGAAGATCGGATTTTCACCGTCGCCTGCGTCGAGGAGACCGAACAGCGCGTGCTGCTGTCGCTGGATCGCATCAGCGGGAAACTGCTGTGGCAACAGGTCGTCTTCAAAGCGCCGCTTGAAAAACGTCATAAGCTCAACAGCTTTGCGTCATCGACTCCCGCCACCGACGGCAAGACGGTCTATGTCGCGTTCCTGGAACCGGATTTCGGCAGCACGAACAAACGCACTCCGGGCAACATGGTGGTTGCGGCTTATGACTTTGCCGGCAAACTGAAGTGGCAAGTCAAGCCCGACCGCTTCGCCAGCGTGCATGGTTTTTGCAGTTCTCCGGTGATTTTTAAGGACAAGCTCATCGTCAACGGAGATCACGACGGTGATTCGTACATTGTGGCGTTGGATCGGGAGACCGGCGAAACCGCCTGGCGAGTCAAGCGGGCACATAAGACTCGCAGCTACGTGACGCCGCTGATCCGAGAAATTGACGGACGGACTCAGATGGTGCTGTCCGGCAGCCGTCACATCGCCAGCTACGATCCCAACGACGGCAAACTGCATTGGAAAGTCGAAGGGCCGACGGAGCAGTACGTCGCGTCGCTTGTGTTTGACGGCAAGCTGTTTTTCATGGCGGCCGGTTTTCCCGAGTATCACGTTATGGGCATTCGCCCGGACGGTCGTGGAGACGTGACGGCTTCGCATGTGGCGTGGCACATTCGCACCGCGCGCTGTTACGTCCCGTCTCCCGTGGTGCTGGGAAAACATCTCTTCATCGCCGATGATCGCGGCACTGCAAGCTGTTTTGCCACCGACACGGGCGATGTGGTTTGGAAAGATCGATTGGGCAACCACTACAGCGCATCGTTGATCACCGCCAACAACATGGTTTATTTCACGGCGGACGACGGCACGACCAAAGTCGTTCGACCCGGCAAGGAACTGGATGTTGTTGAAGAGAATAAGCTCGGTGAATACTGCTACGCGTCGCCGTCGGTCAGCCACGGCCAGATCTTTCTGCGAGGCGAGAAGCACTTGTTCTGCATCGCGACGAGTGACGTGAAAACGACTGCAAAGTAGTGCTTGCCGGAGATTCCGGCATTCCAAAGATGCGATTGTCGGGTGGCCGGGGTTGGAGTGAGGAACGAACGAAACCCCGGAAGGCGACCCTGCAAAT
>JAQBZS010000625.1 GCA_027622115.1 Planctomycetota bacterium
TTAAGTCCAAGCCTCTTAGCGAAACACGACTTGGGCGTGCTCCGCGACCACCATGGTTTTCAAGTACAACTTCGACAAACTCACTTTGCCCCGCTGCATGGCGGCAAAGTAGCGGAGCACCTCGTCGGCACCCTCGCCGACGCAGCCGAGTGCCCTACGATCAAATGTGGCATCTGTCATCGAAGTGACTGCGCGATATGCCGCTACTTGGTTCTGGATTGCGGTCGCCGTTGCGCGCGGAGGTCGATGTGACCTCCGCAGGTAGGCTGATCGACGAATGTCGTGCTTAGTCGGACGCTCGATCCGAAAACGGTGGTTTGATGGCCGAATCCGAAAAACATACGACTTGATGACACTGCAGGACGGCAAAGGAGGGGACTGCGCAACACACACAAAAACGCCAGTCACACATACCCTTTGAGATACTCTGCTTCAGCGTCCGTGAAGCGATTGGCCTACGTATTACCTGCGGCGGCTCATCACGATGATCGGGCACGACGTGCGTTGGGCGACCTGGCGCGTGAAGCCGCCAAACAGCTTTTTGCGGCGTCCATGTCGCTGGACGCCGAGAATGAGCAGGTTGGATTCGTCGGCACGTTCGACGACCGTTGCTAGCGGGTCGTCACTTTGCGCGACTTCGACATTGCATTGCTCACGGACTTCATCGTCGGCGAGACGGCGAAGGTCGCGTTTCGCGAGACGTACGTCGTCGGGTCTCGCGCTATTCGGTAGAACGCGCAGAAACGTCACTTCACGATTCGTGCTGCGTAAGAGGCTGCCGAGTAGCTGAGCCCGCAAATGTTCGTGGCCCCCACGGCCAGCGATCGGAACCAGGATCTTTCGCACGTCCACAAGGCACCAGTCCTTGCGCGACCGCAACACCACGACGTTGGCGTCAAGTGTGCCGAGCAGCGATTCGAGTTGTGTGCCGTGACTGTCGTCGGAAATATCGCTCAGACCCAGTAACACGGACTCGCAACGGTGAAGCCGAGCAACGCGGGCGATTTCTTCCATCGGTTGCGGCGCGACGGTTGTCAGTGTCTCGACACGGATTCCTGCTTTGACGGACGCCCGCAGCAGTTCGCGGAGCACTGCTTGCGACTTTTCTATCGGCGCTGGATCGTCATCCGGCTGCCAGTTCGCTGGGGCGACTGCGACCGTTTGCATCAGTACGCGGCCAATATCGGCGGGAACGAGAGCGTCGGCTAGCGTGATCATGGCTTCGGCGTTCTGTGGATTGGCGACCGGCACCAACACCAGCGGCGAGCGGCCGCGCAGAGTCACAAGTTCCGGATCGAAGGCAGTGCTGGAAGCGTCCATCACTCTGGCCCGACGAGCGAACAACGCCAGGAACAAAACGCCGCCGATACTCAGCCAAATGACGGTAATGATTCCTGCCGACGGAACGGCGACGCCCTGAAAGACGGCCAGACCGATGCATGCCAGGCCGCCGACTACGGGCACGACTGGAAAAAGCGGTACGCGGAACGGCGGCGGCCGCTGGCTGCTTCTTTGCCGCACCAGAATCGCTACCCACTGGGCCAGGGCAAACGTAATGAGAAAGACCAGGCTCGCCGCAGCGCCCGCCGCGCTCACGTCGGGCAGCGCTGTAATATCACCGATACGAGTACTGTCGTGACCGTGACTGCGACGACGGGAGTCCCGCGTTTCGAGTGAAGCACGCTCAGCGGTGAAGGCAATGTGCGGTCGCGAGCCATCGCCGCTGCAATTCGCGACGCGGCGAACAAGTTCGCTTGCAAGGCCGAGTACATCGACAATATGGCGGCCACGATCACCAGCCAGTAACCGAATGGTCCCAGGTATTGCTGGGCTGCAATCGCAACGATTCCTTCGGGGTCGTTTGCCGCCGCGGCGTTGATCGATTGACCTGCCGGCGTGCCAACGGTCGTAATGACGAACAACAACGGTAGATAGATGACCAGCGCAATCCCCAACGACAAAACGATTGCCTGTGGCAACGTTTTGGCCGGCTCGCGAACTTCACCACCCACTGCGGCGATCAGGTCGAACCCTTGCAAGGCGATGAACGTGTAGCCCATCGCTTGAATCAACCCACCGAAGCCTGCCGTGAAGAACGGTTGCAACATGGCACCGGTATCGTCGGCTGGTTGCCGCACAACCGCCCACATACCGCCCAGTATAAGCACGCCGAACACGACGACTTTGGCGACATTAACCCACTGCCCGCCGCCCGCGGCTTTGCGCATCAGGCCAATCGCCAACACAACGGTCGCTGCGACGGCGACTCCCGTGACCACGCGCGAACTGGTCAGCCACTCCGGCGCGGAACCTTGCGCGGCACGCCACACATCGCTAATCATTACCAATGCAAAATAGGCGAATCCGACGGCGTACAGCACGGCGGCAACAATCGACGCGAACCAGACGATCCAGCCCACCATGAATGCCGCTTCGACTGAGAGCACCTTCTTGGAGAACGTATACGTGCCCCCGGATTCTGGAAACTTCGACGCCATTTCAGCAAAGCTGAGCGCCGTCAACAGTGCGATGACGCCATTCAACCCAAACGCCAGCATTGCGGCCGGCCCCGTTGTGGCAAACGCCACGCCCGCCAGCGCCAGTATCCCGCCACCCACAATCGCTCCGACACCCACGCCAGTCGCGCCGAGCAGTCCAAGGTTACGTTCTGCATCCGTTCCGGCGTTCATCCACAATCTCGTCTTTGGTCAGGCAACGCTGGAGTTTTTCGCGAGTATCAGCCGACCCCTTGGCCGTCCATCTCCGTCTTGATGAAGGTGTTTTTGATGCCTTCTCCGACGCCATTGAGCTGTGTTTGCAGCGAGTCCAGGAACTCGTGCAACCCAATGCCGATTATCTCGTCCACCGTGGAATACGCCAACTCACTGCGGAGTTTTCCGAGACGCTTGTCGGCGACGTTCCAAAATGTTCCCTCTGGCGACCCCGAGATCGCGTGTAGCGAATGATAGGCGGCGTCAAGGCAGTGCATGATCGCACGTGGAAAGCGGCGGTCGAGCACGAGGAATCCGACGACTCGCTTCGGAGTGATACCATGATGACGCTTACGATACATCTCGAATCCGCTGACGCTCCGCAGCACTGCCGACCACTGTAGATCGTCGATCGGAGTGCCAACGTCCTGAACACTTGGCAGCAACGTGAAGTACTTGACATCAAGGATCCGTGACGTTTTGTCCGCGCGTTCTAAGACTCGCCCCAGACGTGAAAAATGCCAGGCCTCGCCTTGCGAAAACGTCGTTACCGTTGTGCCCACAAAATGATGGCTCGTGTCCTTGACGTACTGTAAGAACTCGTTCGGCGATTCAAGCCGCCCCGACGTCGCGGCATTGCGCACTGTGATATAGAACTGGTTAAGTTGCTCCCACATCTCGGACGAGATCGATTCACGGACACTCCGTGCATTTTCACGGGCAGCCTGCACACAGGACAGGATTGACCCGGAGTAATCGCGGTCGAACGTCAAAAACTGAATGACATTCTCGCGACTCGGCTCACCGTAATTCCGCTCAAAAAATTCTTCGTCGCCCGAAGCGAATACCAACGCTCCCCATTGCTGGTCGGACCCCGGCGGGAGGTCCAATGACATGTGATGCGTCACTTCGACGAAACGAGCCAAATTCTCGGCCCGCTCCACATATCGGCTCATCCAATAGATTGAATCGGCGACGCGGCTGAGCATGGGTTTAGCTGGATTGCTGTTGGGTTTGGGTTTGTTTGGGTGAAGAGGCAATCACCCACGTATCTTTACTGCCTCCGCCTTGCGACGAGTTGACGACGAGCGAACCCTTCTTCAATGCCACACGGGTCAGCCCACCCGGCAGCACGAAGATGTCCTCGCCGTAGAGAATGTACGGCCTCAAGTCGACGTGCCGCCCTTCAAACTTTCCATCGACAATCGTTGGGATTCGTGAAAGCGACAGCGTCGGCTGGGCGATGTAGTTGCGAGGGTTTTCTTCGATCAAGCCGGCAAATTTGCGACGGTCTTCCTCCGTGGCGTGCGGACCGATGAGCATGCCATAACCGCCCGCTTCGTTCGCCGCTTTCACAACAAGTTTGTCGAGATTGGCCAATACGTACTTCCGGTCCTCGTCGTCATAACAGACGTATGTCGGTACGTTCGGAATGATGGCGTCTTCGTTCAGGTAATACTTGATTATCTTCTCGACATAAGCGTAGATCACTTTGTCGTCCGCGACGCCTGTCCCGGGCGCGTTTGCGAGTGCGATTCGGCCGTTCCGATACACTTCCATTAGTCCCGGGACACCAAGCATCGAGTCGGCGCGAAACGCCTTGGGATCGATAAAGTCGTCGTCAATGCGGCGATAGAGGACATCCACTCGTTGAAAACCCTTCGTCGTCCGCATGCAAACGAAGCCGTCGTGAACGACGAGATCCCGGCCTTCGACCAGTTCGACGCCCATCTGTTGAGCCAGATACGAATGCTCGTAATAAGCGGAGTTGAAGACGCCAGGCGTCAAAACGGCAATCGTTGGCGACTCGACACCGTCCGGTGCAAGATGTTCCAGCAGCCTGAACAACCGGCCCGGATAATCGACGATGGGCCGCACATGCGAGGCGTCGAACAGCCACGGAAAACTGCGTTTCATCACGAAACGGTTCTGCAACACATACGACACGCCGGACGGACAGCGGAGATTGTCCTCCAACACGTACATCGTGCCGTCATTGTCACGCACCAGATCAGTGCCGGTGATGTGACACCAGATTCCGCGCGGAGGATCCAACCCGATACATTGCTGGCGAAAGCTCGTCGCGCTCTTCAGGATCGTATCGGGAACAACATCATCCTTGACAATCTGCTGGTCGTGGTAAACGTCGTCGATGAACAAGTTGAGCGCGCGAATTCGCTGTTTCAGTCCGCGTTCCAGGCGATCCCATTCATTGGCGGCCACAATCCGCGGCACAAGATCGAAGGGCCAGATCTTCTCGACGCCCCGGTCGTCCCCATAAACGTTGAACGTGATCCCCATACGAAACAGCGATCGCTCCGCCATCTGCTGTCGCTGGAGTAGTTCGCCGTCAGGAAGTTCTTCGATTCGCTGTAGCAAGAGTTCGGCGCCCGACCGGGGCTTGCCGTGTTCATCGATCAACTCGTCGAAGAAGCCTTTCGTGTCGTAATCGCGAAAGT